>NZ_JAVRHI010000442.1:0-100877 GCF_034105845.1 Streptomyces sp. CRN 30
CCGGCGGCGCGCGCCGCCGGGCCGGTGACGTCGTGGGCCGGCTCCTCGAGCACATCGCGCCCGCACTGGACGCGGCGGGGGACACCCGGGAGGTGACCTCGCTCGTCCACCGCCTGCTGCGGCGGGGCACCGGCGCCGACCGGCAGCGCCGGGCCCTGGCCGCGGGCGGACTCGGCGCCGTCACCGAGATGGTCGTCGAGGAGAGCAGCGCGCCCTGACGCGCGCCGCGCGTCACTCCCCGGTGGTCTTCTCCACCAGTGCGGCGTACGTCAGCTGCAGCGCGTCCGCCCCGGCGAGGGCGGTGAGCGCGCCCATGGCCGTACGGGTGGCGCGGGGGCAGAGCAGCTGGCCGGCGGTGAGCGTCGAGGCCACCCAGACGCTCATGCAGAACGGGCAGGTCATGAGCTCTCCGACGGTCTCCCTGCGGTCCTCGTCCCGCGCCTCCTCGTGCAGTTCTGCGGGGCCCTGCGGGCCGACGTACCGGGTGAAGGGCGCCCGCAGCGGGCTGGTCACCGAGGCCTTGCTCAGCAGCCGGCTGAGCCGGAACGTGGCCACGGCGGTCAGCGCCACGTCCCAGGGCACGGGCCGGTCGGGCAGCGGGCGCCCGCGCAGCCGTACCGCCGCCCCCCAGGCGGCGGTGTACGCGCCGAACGCCGCCATGGCCGTCAGGTAGCCGCGCAGCGGCCGTTCGTGGCCGTCCGAGTAGGTCTGTTCCGCCTGCCGGAGGAGGGCGCGCAGGCGCCGTCCGAGGCGGCTGTCAGCTGCTGTGCTCATGGGCCGCGTCCGCTCCTGTCGCTGTCCGTCGGCTCGCTCCACCGTCGTCCTCCGGCCGTACGCGGTCCTGCCCGCGCAGCCGTACCTCCACGTGGCCGTCGACGATGCGGGTGTCGAAGGCGGGCTGCGGAGCGGTGGCCGGCCCGCGGACGTTCCAGCCGTCGCTGAGCCGGAAGACACTGCCGTGCCAGGGGCACTCGACGCAGCCGTCGTCGACGGTGCCCTCCGCGAGGGGCCCGCCGAGGTGGCTGCACCGCTCGGCCAGCGCGTGCACCTCACCGCCGGTCTCCCGCACCACCAGCACCGGCACGTCGTCCACACGGCGCCGTACGGCCCGTCCGGCCGGGAACTCGTCCACGGCGCCGATCCGGTGCCAGCCCTCCCGGACGACGTGCGGGACCTCTTCGGCGTGGTTGGCGCCGGAGGCCTGGCGGTAGGCCAGGTGGCCGCCCAGCATGCCACCGACACCGACCGCCGTCAGCCCCAGGAAGCCGTACGTCCGGCCGGCTCCTGAGCGCCCCTTGAGGCGGCAGGCGAGCGAGGCCGCGTAGAGGCCGACGGCCGCCGTGTTGGCCACGGCGTGCACCAGCCCGACGCGCTGCTGCTGCCGGTGCAGCTCCGCCCAGTCGACGGCGCCGGCGAGGGCGGCGGGCGCCGCGGCGGCCAGCCCGACCCCGACCAGCAGGCTCGCTCCCGCCCCCGTCTCGGACGCGCGGCCGGGCCGCGCGTCGAGCACGGCCGCGGACAGCCAGCATCCGATGGGCACCTGCACGGCCAGGGGATGCACCGGGTGTCCCAGTTGACGGCCGTGCAGCGCGTCACGGGCGGGCCCCAGCGGCAGGGCGTGGACCCCCTTGCGGAGTGTCTCGATCACCCGGTCGGCCCGTGGCTCCCGCTCCAGGCGGTCCAGGAGCCACAGAACCCGGTTCTGCCGCATCACGCGGCGACGTGACGTCGTACGGAGACTCATGGGCAGCCGGGTCCCCGCCCGTGCGGAGCGCAAACGGGACGCGGGCGCCGGACGCCGGTCACCTGCGCCCGGCGGTGGCCGGGCGGGTGAGCAGCGCGCCGAGGGCGATCATGCCGATGCCGAGGAAGAAGTGCAGCCAGTTGTCGGCGGTGTTCACCGGCACGAAGTTGGCCGCGCTGTCGTGGCCGATGAACATGCCGTACAGCCACAGCACCAGGTAGACGGCGCCGCCGGCCAGCAGGTACGTACGGGCGGCCGAGGCGGTGCGGGCCAGCGCGATCCCCGCCACGCCGAACGCCAGGTGGACCAGGTTGTGCAGCACGGAGACCTGGAAGATCCCGAGCAGCTTGGCCTCGGAGTGGTGCGAGGCGAAGGACATCGTGTCGTAGTGCGTGGTGATCCCCGGGACGAACCCGAGGATGCCCACCAGCAGGAAGACCGCGCCCACCGCGAGGGCCGCCTTCTGTACGGGCGTGCGGGTCGCGGAAGAGGTACCGGCGTGGGTCGTCATGGCAGCCCAGTCTTTCTACGGTCGCGTCGGATGAACGTGTGCGCGCCGCGAGTACCCCGGCTGCGCCGCGTAATCTCCGTATCGCTCCGTACTCCCCGGCCGCCGGCCTCCGCCGGGCTCAGTGCAGGCGCATCGCCAGGGTCACCGCGGCTCCCGAGGTGCCCGCCGCGACGGTGAGGCGGTCGGTGACGAGGTGGGCGAGCCAAAGGCCGCGGCCGGAGCGGCTGTCGTCGAGACCGGGGAGGAGTTCGGGGATCGCGGGTGTGAAGCCGGGGCCGTTGTCGGTGATGCGGCACTCCAACTCGTCCGCCCGCCGGCGGAGTTCGAGATGGCCGCGTCCGCCCGCGTGCTCGATCGCGTTGTCGGCGATCTCGCTGATGGCCAGGGTGAACTCACCCAGGCGTACCCCGGCCAGCCCCTCGGCGGCCGCCCTGTCCTCCACCATGGCGCGCAGGACGGACAGGTTCGCTTCGGTGAAGTGCCGTTTCAACAAGACCGTCTCGGAATCCTCTAGGCCGCTGAGCCGCATATATCCACGCTATCCGTGTCGGGTCGATCCGTAACCGAAGGATCGCGTGGGGATGAAGTAAGGCCGGAATTGTGCGATCGCGATCGCTGAACGATTCCTTCCGGGCGCTTGTTGTACGGGGTGCCGTTCGAGTATCCGTACGCGCTCGAAGTCATGTGTGAGTCACGGAAGTTGCCCGTGTGAGAACCGTTGACGCGCCCTCGCTCCGACTCTACGGTGCGGGCACATCGGCGTCCGAAAGCACGGCCGTTGTTCGACATGTCGGACGTCTTCGGATCAACTCCCCCACCTCTCGGAGGTTCCGAGTGAGCCGCTCCCCGCGTCGTTCCCCCACCCGCCGCGCCTCCCGCAGAACCGCGCTGCTCGCCGTCCCCGCGGCCGTCCTGCTCGCCCTCGTCCCCGGCACGGCGAGCGCGTACCCGAACCCCGGGCACGTCACCGGGTCGACCGTCATCCACGACCCCACCATGATCCGCACCTCCTCCGGCCAGTACCTCGTGTACGCCACCGGCGGCGGCATCTCCTCCAAGTCCTCCACCGACCGCATCGCCTTCAGCGCGGGCGCGGACGCCTTCCGCACGAAGCCCGGCTGGTGGTCGACGTACTCCTCGGTGCCGGAGGCCTGGGCGCCCGACATCTCGTACCAGGGCGGCCGGTACCTGATGTACTACTCCGTCTCGTCCTTCGGCTCGCAGCACTCGGCGATCGGCCTGGCCACCTCGACGACCGGACAGCCGGGCAGCTGGACCGACCAGGGCACGGTCTACACGTCCAGCTCCGCCAACGACTTCAACGCCATCGACCCCAACCTCTTCGTGAACGACGACGGCAAGTGGTGGCTGTCCTTCGGCAGCTGGTGGGGCGGGATCAAGATGATCCAGATCAACCCCTCCACCGGCAAGCAGCTCTCGTCCAACACGGCCCGGTACTCGCTCGCGTACCGCCCGACCGGCACGAAGGCGGTCGAGGCCCCGTACATCGTCAAGCGCAACGGCTACTACTACCTGTTCGCCTCGTACGACACCTGCTGCGCCGGCACCAGCTCCACGTACAAGGTCAAGGTCGGCCGTGCCACCTCCGTCACCGGGCCGTACCTCGACAGGAACGGCGTCGCGCTGACGAACAACGGCGGCACCCCGGTCCTGGAGTCCCACGGCCGGTACATCGGCCCCGGCGGCCAGTCGATCTACAAGGACGTGGACGGCGACCTGATCGTCTACCACTACTACGACGGCCAGGACAACGGCACGCCCAAGCTCGGCGTCAACCTCCTGAACTGGAGCAGCGGATGGCCCGTCGCGTACTGACTCCGCTGACCGCGCTGCTCCTCGCCCTGGCCCTGGGGCAGCCGCCCGCGAGCGCGGCCCCGTGCACCAGGTAGCCGGATCCTTCCCGGCCGCGTCAGGGGCGCCGTTCGTGCACGTTGTGCCTAGAACGTCCCCGCCTGCGGCCAGCCCACCGGTTCCGGCTGGGTGCGACCGCGGACCTGGGCGGCCGTGAGGCCCTGGGCCGCGCCCGTCGCGCGGCGGTTCGCGGCTGCCGCGGCCATGCCGGGCATGCCCGTCTGGGCGGCCGGGGCGAGGCCGGCGGGCGCGGCGGGCGACATGCCCGGCAGGGCCGCCGCGGGCATGGGCGCGGGCGGGGGCACGGACGCGGGCATGGGCGGCGGGGCGGGCATGGCGGCGGCGGGCGCCGGGACCGCCATCGGCTGCGGTACGGGCGCCGGGATGGCCATCGGCTCCGGTACCGGCAGGGGGGCCGCCAAGGGCTCCGGTACGGGCACGGGGGCCGCCACCGGCTCCGGGACGGGAGCCGGTGGCGGCCCGGGCAGCTGCGCCACCCGGTCCGCGAGTCCCAGCGCACCCGACCCGTTCGTCTGGCTCATCAGCCGGTCGACGACCGCCGTGCCCGAGCCGTAGGCGGTCCCGGAGGCGGGCTCGGGCACGGCGGCTCCCCTCCTGGTCCCGTACAGCACCGACTCCAGGCCGGTCACCAGGCGGCGCACGTCCGCCTCGGGCCGGACCACGAGCCGCAGGAAGCGGCTGGACGAGCCGATCTTGTTGCCGCACTCCCGGACCAGGATGCGGTGCTCGGTGAGCAGCCGGTCCCGGACCACGGTGCCCTCGGCGCCCACGGGCAGACGCACGAAGAGGAAGTTGCCCTGCGACGGGTACACCGTCAGACCGGGCAGCGAGGAGAGCATGCGGGCCATCTCGAGCCGGTCCCGGCGCACCTGGTGCAGGCTCTCCAGGTACTCGGCGCCGTGCTCCTTGAGCATGAACACCACGTGCTCGGCGAAGGAGTTGAGGTTCCACTTCGGCAGCATCGAGCGGACCTTGCCGGCGAGCGCCGGGTTGGCCACCAGGTAGCCGAACCGTATGCCGTGCAGGCCGAAGTTCTTGCCGAGGCTGCGCAGCACGATGACGTTGGGCCGCATCACCGCCTCCGCGACGACGCTCGGCTCGGACTCGGCGTCGGCGAACTCCAGGAACGACTCGTCGACGACGACCAGGTCCAGGTCGGCCAGCGCGTCCAGGAACTGCACCACCGCCTGTCTGTGCAGGAAGCCCCCGTCGGGGTTGTTGGGGTTGCAGATCACGGCGGTACGGGTGCCGCGGGCGCGGATGAACTCGGCGTACTTCGCGAGGTCCAGGGTGAAGCCGCTGGACTCCTGGAGCGGGAACATGTCGACGCGCTTGCCGGTCTCCATCGGCTGGTCGGTCCAGCGGCCGAAGGTGGGGACGGGGACGGCGAGGGACTCCCGGACCAGCAGGTGGTCGATCCAGGTGATGAGCTCGGTGGAGCCGTTGCCCATGGCCACGCAACTCGGCGGCAGTTGGAGGAGGTTGCAGAGCTCGGCCGTGATGGTGTCGGCGCTGCTCGGGTAGTACGTGACGATCTCGCGCAGCCGTCCGGCCAGCTCGTCGAACATGGCCGGGGTGGGGAAGTACGGGTTGCACGGGATGCAGAAGTCGACCGGCCCGGCACCGTCGCCGCCCTCGCGCGTCAGCGCCGCCATCGAGGGACTGTGCGCTGCCGTACCGCGAAACAGCCCGGTGACGTTACCGGCCATGGGACCTCCGTAGGGGGCGGGCCCGCCGGAGGAGGGCGGGCCGCTCCTGCATACGGATGCCGTGTTGGTGTTGTTCAATCCCTTGTTCACCACTCGCTCAACCGCGTGTGCGTCCGGTGACCGGGCCACCCGTCGCGGCGACGGGCCGGGCCGCCCGCCCCTCGGGGGAGCAGCGACGACGTTCCGGACCGTCTGACCTGGGAGCGGGGGCTCCCAGCCCTGGGCGGTGTGTCCGCACGACCGCGGTTCGCGGCGGTGTCCCGGCGGCGCATCGCGGGCACAGCGTCTCGTCGCCCACGGGACGGAACAGGAGCGGCTGGATATGACGATCACCCTCGCACTCGCGCATGGCGGCGAGTCGGGCCGACAGGCGGGGGCCGGGCGCCGGGGCCGGGGCCTCCGGAGCAGGCAGCGGTGCCCGCGTGTGTGCGCGTGCCTCCGGCACCACCGGCCCGACGTCCCGGAGCAGATGTCGGAGCAGGCCGCCGGGTTTGTGGACCGGGCTGCCGTCGGCGGGTAGGCCGCGCAGGACGTGCGCCCGGACGGCGGAGGGCGTGTGCCCGGCCGCGAGCCAGCGGGCGGTGAGGTTCGTCAGCTCCTCCCGCATGGCCCGGGGAACGTGCCGAAGATCGGGTGAGAGCTGAGGAAAGGATGCGACGAGGAGGCGGGCTCCTGGCAGGCAGGAAGCGTCCGGGATGTCGGCCGCTCCCGCGGCGCTTGCCTTGGTGATGACCGGCGCGGGCGGATGGTGGGAGGTGTCTCCCACAGGGTCTTTCTTTGGATGACCGTCGGAGTGCCGAGGAGTCGGAGCACCGACGGCCGGAGTACGGGGACTCGGTGCGGCCTGCGGCGACGTGGGTGACGTGGGCGACGGGGGCGTCCGCGCCAGCATCTTGGCTGCCTCGGCGGGGCTCAACGGAGCGTTGGAGACGAGCTGTTGAGTCGCCCAGAGACCGCCGGCTACCTGAACCCGGCGCTCGTGCACGAAGCCCTCCTCCTTCAGCTGGCGCTTGGCGCGAGTGAAGGCGGTCGCACCGATGCCGGCGCGTTCGGCGGTGCGGGACAGCGACTCGCGCGCTCCCTCCGGAAGGGAGAGCTGCCAGGTCAGGAGGCGCACGGCGTCGGAGGTCAGCCGCGGGTGCCTGATGATGTCGTGGGAGAACTGGGTGTACGCGCGCGGGGGCGCGATAAAGTGCCGGTACATCACGGTGGAGGCTCGTTCCACTAGTGGTACAGGCCCTCGCGTACGGTTGGCGCCGTCGCGGGGGCTGCCTTTTTGCTGTTGTCGGGGCGACCGTACCGCACGGAGGGTGTACGTGTGGACACGTTGAGCTAGTGCCGCTCTTGTGGGCGATGCTCACTCGTACGACTCAACTCGGCGCTTTGCCTCTCGACGAGAAAGCCGCAAGGGCGTTTCAGATACCGGCTGTGCCGTCCGTCGCCGATTGTTGGAATCGGGAGGCGGCGATCAACTGCGCGACCGCCTCGGGGCTGCCCAGCGTGCCGGGGCCGTCCATCGGTATGGACCAGTACGAGCGCCGCGCGTACGGCGCGGTGTGCTGGGGATGTGGCACGCCGAGGCAGCAGCGCGAGCCAAAAACCTTCACGCCCGGCATTAACTCGATGCGCCAACGGTGATCGTCGTGCTGCGCCGGCTGGCACGAGGGCGTAGTAGAACTGGGAGATGGTGCTAATTTCAAGCTCTGCCTGGTAGAGCAGGAATGCGTCATGGTTGCCGAAGTCGCCCTCTTGCGAATCCGAGCACCTCTAGGTATGGATGCCACCTACGTTCCGGCACGAGCCGCGCTCACTCAGGCCCTCTCGCATCGATTCCATGGATGAGGCCACGGATGCGCTGCGCTATCTCATCGCGAATGGGACGGACGGCTGCGATGCCCTGCGCGGCCGGGTCGGGGAGCTCCCAATCGAGGTAGCGCTTGCCGGGGAAGACGGGGCAGGTGTCGCCGCATCCCATGGTGATCACCACGTCCGAGGACTGTACGGCGTCGACGGTCAGCGCCTTGGGCGTCTCGGCCGAGATGTCGATGCCTACCTCAGCCATGGCGTCGACGACGGCCGGGTTGACGGTGTCGGCGGGGGCGGAGCCCGCCGAGCGGACCTGGACGCGGTCGCCCGCGAGGTGGGTGAGGAAGGCGGCGGCCATCTGCGAGCGTCCGGCGTTGTGGACGCAGACGAACAGCACGGACGGCAGCGCGGCGGTGTCAGACATGCGCGGGGTCTTCCTGGGGTGTGGGAGTGAGGAAAAAGCGGCGGGCGCGGAGTGAGACGTAGACGAGGCCGATGAGCACGGGTACCTCGATGAGGGGGCCGACGACACCGGCGAGGGCCTGGCCGGAGGTGGCGCCGAAGGTGGCGATGCAGACGGCAATGGCGAGTTCGAAGTTGTTGCCCGCGGCGGTGAAGGCGAGCGTGGTGGCGCGCGGGTAGTCCAGGCCGACCGCGCGGCCCAGCGCCATGGACCCGGCCCACATGGCGGCGAAGTACACCAGCAGCGGCAGCGCGATACGGGCGACGTCGAGGGGCTGTGAGGTGATGGCGTCGCCTTGCAGGGCGAAGAGGACGACGATGGTGAACAGCAGCCCGTACAGGGCGAAGGGCCCGAGGCGCGGAATCAACTGCGTCTCGTACCAGGGGCGGCCCTTGACCTGCTCGCCGAGGCGGCGGGTGAGGTAGCCGGCCGCGAGCGGGATGCCGAGGAAGATGAGCACACTGCGGGCGATCTCCCACACCGATACATCCAGCGCAGTCTGCTCCAGGCCCAGCCAGCCGGGCAGGACGGAGAGATAGAACCAGCCGAGCGCGGCGAAAGCGATCACCTGGAACACGGAGTTCAGGGCGACCAGGACGGCGGCGGCTTCCCGGTGGCCGCAGGCGAGGTCGTTCCAGATGATGACCATGGCGATGCAGCGGGCCAGACCGACGATGATCAGGCCGGTGCGGTACTCGGGCAGGTCGGGGAGGAACAGCCAGGCCAGGGCGAACATGAGCGCCGGGCCGACGATCCAGTTGAGCAGCAAGGACGACAGCAGCAGGCGGCGGTCTCGGGTGACGGTGTCGAGGCGGTCGTAACGGACCTTGGCCAACACCGGATACATCATCACCAGCAGGCCCAGCGCGATCGGCAGGGACACGCCGGTCACCGTCACTGTGGCCAGCGCCTGCCCCAGCGCGGGGACCAGGCGGCCGAGTCCCAGCCCGGCGGCCATCGCGGTGAGGATCCACAGCGCGAGGTAGCGGTCCAGGAACGACAGGCGGCCCGGGACGCTCCCCTCCGCCGCAGATGCGGTCGCGGGTGCAGGTGCGGTCACGAAGCGGCCCCGGCCGGTGCCGTGCGGTCCGGCAGCGGATCGCCCGCGGGGCGGGTGAGGATGCCCGCGAGGCGGTCGGTCATCTCCGGCACCAGCCAGTAGTAGACCCAGGTGCCGCGCCGCTCGCAGTCGATGAGTCCGGCCTGCCGCAGCAGTTTCAGGTGGTGCGAGATCGTCGGCTGGGACAGGTCGAAGGCCGGGGTCAGGTCGCACACGCAGACTTCACCGCCCGCCCGTGAGGCGATCATCGACAGCAGCCGCAGCCGCACCGGATCCCCCAGCGCCTTGAACACCTTTGCCAGCTCGACGGCCTGCCCCTCGTCCAGAGGCGCGGTCAACAACCCTGGGCAGCAGGCAGCCACACCATCGTCCTGGCCCAGCACCACCAGCTCTTGATTCGACATGTATCTATATTGACATCCTTCGATCCAGGCCGCAAAGCTTGCATCGAAAGAAGTCAATGCAATCCCGATGGGAGCACCGCCATGTCTCGCGCTCAGCTCGCCCTGCGTGTCAGCGACCTGGAGGCGTCGGTCACCTTCTACTCGAAGCTGTTCGGCACCGAACCGGCCAAGCGGCGCGAGGGCTACGCCAACTTCGCCCTCACCGAACCGCCGCTCAAGCTCGTCCTCATAGAGGGTGAGCCCGGCCAACACACCCGCCTCGACCACCTCGGCGTCGAGGTCGAGTCCACCGAGCAGGTCGACGCGGCCGCCACCCGCCTGAAGGACGCCGGCCTGGCCACCTTCGAGGAGAACGACACCTCCTGCTGCTACGCCCTCCAGGACAAGGTCTGGGTTCACGGCCCCGGCCAGGAGCCGTGGGAGGTCTACGTCGTCAAGGCCGACGCCGACACCCTCGGTAAGAGCGCCGACGCCGCCCCCACCGGCGACGGATGCTGCACCAGCCAGCCCAGCGGGACCGCCTCGGCCGCAACGGGATGTAGCTGCGGCTGACCAGCAGCGTCGCGGGCGCCTGCGGTGGTTGCTGTGCAACAGGGGAGCGCAGCAACCACCGCAACTGAAGGCGGCCATCAGGGGCCGCCGATGACCGCACGAACAGCGTTCTGTACCGCAATAACCTTCCGGCCGAGTGTTCGGGACAGTGCCTGGTGTACCGGGCGGCGAGCGTCTCTGTAACCACCGGTCCACCGGCCGTCCCCCATTTCGTCACTCTGACATGAATCGGTAGCGAACCTGCACAGCAGCCTGACGGGCGCAGGTGGGAGTACCACGTCGTCAAGCCCCTGATCTACGCCGAGCCGGCCAACGGGATCACCGACTCGCAGCACCACGTCTTCCGCATCGACGGCGCGACCTACGCCCCAGCTGCGTACGAGCCCCAACCAGATCGAGTGGAACGCGCGGGCTCGCTGGTTGGTGCGGTTTTTCCGCCACAGGGCATCCGCAATCAAGGGCTCGGCCCTCCGCTCACGCGGCTGACCCCGACAAGCGAAGACCGGACCACCCTCAGCCTGGACGGCATCGCGGGTGGTCCGGTCACGGGAGCTCTGATCAGGACCCCGGTGCCGTGGGCACCGGGACGATCCGTGTGCCCGAATGCAGGTGTGGCGGCGCCCCCCGGGAGTCGATCACGCTGCCGAAGGCCACGTCACGTCAGGAACCGAAGGCGTGCACCGTCGTGGACCGGTACGTCCGCCCCGGCCGCAGCACCGTGGACGGGAACGACGGCTGGTTCGGCGAGTCCGGGAAGTGCTGGGTCTCCAGGCAGAGCGCGTCGCCCTGCCGGTAGACGCGGCCGCCGGTGCCGACCAGGGTGCCGTCCTGGAAGTTGCCGGAGTAGAACTGGAGTCCGGGCTCGGTGGTCGCGATGCGCAGCGTCCGGCCGGAGCGCGGGTCGCGCAGCGTCGCGATGTGCTCGGGACGGGAAGTGACGCCCTTGTCGAGCGCCCAGTTGTGGTCGAAGCCCTGGCCGTACAGCACCTGCTGGTGGGCGACGCGGATGTCCTCGCCGACGGTCTTGGCACGGCGGAAGTCGAACGGGGTGCCCGCGACGCGGGCGAGTTCGCCGGTGGGGATGAGGCCGGAGTCGACGGGGGTGTAGCGGGAGGCGTCGATCGTCAGCTCGTGGTCCTCGACGGTGCCGCTGCCCTCGCCCGCCAGGTTCCAGTAGACGTGGCTGGTGAGGTTGACGACCGTGGCCTTGTCCGTGGTCGCCTCGTAGTCGATGCGCCAGTCGCCGCCGCGGGTGAGGGTGTACGTCACCTTCGTGCGCAGCGTGCCGGGGTAGCCCATCTCGCCGTCGACGCTCGTGTAGTACAGGTACAGGCCGACGTCGGAGCCCTTGGTGAACGGCTCGACGTCCCACACCCGCTTGTCGAAGCCCTGGGCGCCGCCGTGCAGGGTGTTGGCGCCGTCGTTGACGGAGAGCTGGTACGCCCTGCCGTCGAGGGTGAAGCGGCCCTGGTCGATGCGGTTGCCGTAGCGGCCGATCAGGGCGCCGAAGTACGGGCTCTTCGCGACGTAGTCGTCCAGGTTGTCGAAGCCCAGGGAGACGTTGGCGTAGCGGCCCCGGCGGTCCGGGATCTCCAGGGACTGCACGACCCCGCCGTACGACAGGACCTTCAGTCGCGTGCCGCCGTTCTCCAGCGACCAGCGATGGACCCTGGTGCCGTCCGCGAGCGTGCCGAAGAGTTCCTTCACCGGCTTCTTCCCGCCTCCCGTGGCGTGTGCGGTCGCGCTTCCCAGCGTGGTGGCGGTGACGCCCGCCGCCGCCGCGCCCGCCATGACCGTTCGTCTGCTCAGTTCCATGTGCGGCTCCCGTGAAATGAGAGGGGCCCCGCCTTCCGGCGGGGCCCCGTCCGACTTTTACGAACCGACCCTGCGCTTGTTCCACACGTCGAACCCGACCGCCGCCAGCAGCACCAATCCCTTGATGACCTGCTGGTAGTCGGTGCCGATGCCGACGAGGTTCATACCGTTGTTCAGCACGCCGAGGACCAGACCGCCGATGATCGCGCCGAGCACGGTGCCCACGCCGCCGCTCATCGACGCGCCGCCGATGAACGAGGCGGCGATCGCCTCCAGCTCGAAGTTGAGGCCGGCCTTGGGCGAGGCCGCGTTGAAGCGGGCGGCGAAGACCAGACCCGCCAGGGCCGCGAGCATGCCCATGTTCAGGAAGACCAGGAAGGTGACCTTCTTGTCCTTCACGCCCGACAGCTTGGCCGCGGGCAGGTTGCCGCCGATGGCGTAGATGTGGCGGCCGATGATCGCGTTGCGCATCACGTAGCCGAAGCCGACGACCAGCGCTCCCAGGATCAGCAGCACGATCGGGGCGCCCTTGTAGCTGGCCAGCAGCATCGTGACGACCAGCACCGCGGCGCTGATCGCGACCAGCTTCAGTACGAACAGGTTGGTGGGCGGCACCTCGAGGGCGAACTCCTGCTGCCGCTTGCGGTCGCGGATCTCCTGGAGCACGACGAACGCGATCAGCGCGAAGCCGAGCAGCAGGGTCAGGTTGTGGTAGTTCGTCTCCGGCCCGACCTCGGGCAGGAAGCCGTTGGCCACCTTCTGCAGGCCCTCGGGGAACGGGCCGAGGGTCTGGCCCTCCAGGAAGATCTCCGTCGCGCCGCGGAAGACCAGCATGCCCGCCAGGGTCACGATGAACGACGGTATGCCGAGGTACGCGATGAAGAACCCTTGTGCCGCGCCCGCGGCCGCGCCGACGGCCAGGCACAGCAGCACGGCCAGCGGCCAGGGTATGTCGTTGCGCACCATGAACACGGCGGCGATCGAGCCGACGAACGCCGTCAGCGAGCCGACCGAGAGGTCGATGTGGCCCGCGATGATGACGAGCATCATGCCGATGGCGAGGATCAGGATGTAGCTGTTCTGCAGCACCAGGTTGGAGACGTTGCGCGGCAGCAGCAGGTCACCCTCGGTCCACACGGCGAACAGCGCCACGATCAGCCCGAGGGCGATCAGCATGCCGTACTGCCGCATGTTGCGGCGCAGGCCGTCCAGGACCAGCTGCAGCAGCCCTCCGCCCGCCGAGCCGCCCTTGCCGGGCGGCGCCGGGGTCGGCGACTTGGCGGTCACGTCCGTGCTCATCGGGTTACCTCTTTGTCCTTCGTCATCTGGCGCATCAGCGCTTCCTGTGAGGCCTCGGCCCGCGAGAACTCACCGGTCAGCCGCCCGGCGGCCATGGTGTAGATGCGGTCGCACATGCCGAGCAGCTCCGGCAGCTCGGAGGAGATGAAGACGACCGCCTTGCCCTCGGCCGCCAGCCGGTCGATGACCGTGTAGATCTCGTACTTGGCGCCGACGTCGATGCCGCGCGTCGGCTCGTCCAGGATCAGCACCTCGGGACCCGCGAAGATCCACTTGCTGAGGACGACCTTCTGCTGGTTGCCGCCGGACAGCTTGCCCACCGGCTCGAAGACGGTCGGGGCCTTGATGTTCATCGTCTTGCGGTAGCCCTCGGAGACCTGCCGCTCGTCGTGCTCGTCCACCACACCGCGCTTGGCGACCTTGCCGAGGGCGCTGAGCGAGATGTTGCGGTTGATGTTGTCGATGAGGTTGAGGCCGTAGTGCTTGCGGTCCTCGGTCACGTACGCGATGCCGTGCCCGACCGCCTCGGGCACGGTCCTCGTACGGATCTCCTCGCCGTCCTTGAGGACGGTGCCGCCCGCGTGCCGGCCGTAGGTGCGCCCGAAGACGCTCATCGCGAGTTCGGTGCGTCCGGCGCCCATGAGGCCCGCGATGCCGACGATCTCCCCGCGCCGCACCTCGATCGACACGTCGTCGACCACCTTGCGGGTCTGGTCGATCGGGTGGTGCACGGTCCAGTTGCGGACCTCCAGGGCGGGCGCGGCGCCCTCCTCCGGCTGGTGCGGCGTCCGTTCCGGGAAACGGTTCTCCAGGTCGCGGCCGACCATGCCGCTGATGATCCGGTCCTCGGTGGTCTCCTCGGAGGCCACGTCGAGCGTCTCGATGGAGCGCCCGTCGCGGATGATCGTCACCGAGTCGGCGACCCTGCGGATCTCGTTGAGCTTGTGGGAGATGATGATCGAGGTGATGCCCTGGTTCTTCAGCTCCAGGATGAGGTCGAGCAGCTTGCCGCTGTCCTCGTCGTTCAGCGCCGCCGTCGGCTCGTCGAGGATGAGCAGCTTCACCTCCTTCGAGAGCGCCTTGGCGATCTCGACGAGCTGCTGCTTGCCCACGCCGATGTCGGCGACCCGGGTGTCCGGGTGGTCCGAGAGACCGACCCGGCGCAGCAGCTCGGTGGCGTGCCGCAGCGTCTCCCTCCAGTCGATGAACCCGCCCTTGGCGTGCTCGTTGCCGAGGAAGATGTTCTCCGCGAGGGAGAGGTACGGCGACAGCGCCAGCTCCTGGTGGATGATGACGATGCCGCGCTGCTCGCTCGCCCGGATGTCCTTGAACTCGCAGACCTCCCCCTCGAAGAGGATCTCCCCTTCGTAGGAGCCGTGCGGGTGGACGCCGGAGAGGACCTTCATGAGGGTCGACTTGCCGGCGCCGTTCTCGCCGCAGATGGCGTGGACCTCGCCCTTCCGGACGGTCAGCGTGACGTCCGACAGCGCCTTGACGCCGGGAAAGGTCTTGACGATCGAGCGCATTTCCAGGACGGGTCCCGCCATGGTCGTGCCTTCCTTTTCCTTCGGTGCCGTCGGTTACTTGAGGTCGCTCTCCTTGAGGTAACCGGAGTCGACGACGGCTTCCTGGTAGTTCTCCTTGTCGACGCTCACCGGCTCGAGCAGGTAGGCGGGCACGACCTTGGAGCCGTTGTCGTAGGTCTCCTTGTCGTTGAGCTCCGGCTCCTTGCCGTCGAGCGAGGCCTCGACCATGTTGGTGGCGACCTTGGCGAGCTCGCGGGTGTCCTTGTAGACGGTCATCGACTGCTGGTCGTCGATGATCGACTTCACCGAGGCGAGTTCGGCGTCCTGGCCGGTGACGACCGGCAGCGGCTTGTCCTTGGTGCCGTAGTTGTCCGACTTCAGGGCGGACAGGATGCCGATGGAGATGCCGTCGTACGGCGAGAGCACCGCGTCGACCCGCTCGCTCTTGTACGCGGAGGTCAGGATGTCGTCCATGCGCTTCTGGGCGGTGCCGCCGTCCCAGCGCAGGGTGGTGACCTGGGTCAGCTCGGTCTGCTTCGAGCGGACGACGAGCTTCTTGTCGTCGATGTACGGCTGCAGGACGCTCATCGCGCCGCCGAAGAAGTAGCGCGTGTTGTTGTCGTCGTTGGAGCCGGCGAAGAGCTCGATGTTGAAGGGGCCGTCCTCGGAGCCGTCCTTCAGGCCGAGCTTCTCCACGATGTAGTTGCCCTGGAGCTCGCCGACCTTCTCGTTGTCGAAGGACGCGTAGTAGTCGACGTTGTCCGTGCCGAGGATCAGGCGGTCGTAGGAGATCACCGGGATGTCGGCGTCCTTGGCCTGCTGCAGCACGTTGTTGAGCGACTTGTTGTCGATGGCCGCGACGATCAGGGCGTCCACGCCCTGCGTGATCAGGTTCTCGATCTGGGAGACCTGCTGGTCGGGGTCGTCCTCGCCGTACACCAGCTTGGCCTCGAAGCCCTTGGCCTCCAGGTTGTCGACGACGTACTTGCCGTCGGCGATCCAGCGCTCGGAGGACTTGGTGGGCATGGCGACGCCGACGGTGGCGCCGTCCGCGCCGTCCTTGCCCTCCTCGCTGCCGCCTTCGCTGTTCTGGCCGCAGGCGGTGAGGGTGAGGGCGAGGGAGGCGGCCGAGGCCATGGCGGCGAAAGCGGCTCTGCGATTGCGCATGATCATCTTCCTTGATGTGTTGGCAGCGCGGTCGGACGTACAACGCGGGGTCGTGGCAGGGGAGTTGCCGGTACGGTGCGGACGGGCAGAGGAAAGTGTGTGTGATTGTGCGCGGCTGTGTCTGCTTCCGTGCCGCGTCTTTGTTCGAACGTTATGCAGGAGTGGCGAAGCGGTTCAGCTTGCCCGGCAGCCGGGAGCCCAGGGGCGCCATGTCGCCGTCCGCCCCGTGCCGCGCGAGCAGGTCCAGGGCGAGCCGGCCGCGCCGCACCCGCTCCCGGGCGGTGGACAGCGTCAGGTCCCGCATGTGCTGCCCGTACGGGTAGATCCCGGGAGCCTTGGACAGGCCGAACTTCAGGTAGAGCGGGGCGCCGCGCCGGATCAGCTCGGCGACCTCGTACATCCGGACGTACCCGCCGAGGTCGTCGGGCGCCTCGATGTACATGTCCATGGGGGCGCCCGACACCCGGCGTATCTCGGTCAGGTGGTCCAGGGTCAGGTCGCTGGGCACGTTGATCGAGTCGGCGCCGAGGTTCTCGTACAGCGCGTACGAGGCCGGGTTCACCGGGCCGATCAGCGCGGACACCTTCAGGGTCGTGTCGGCGGGGATGATTCCGGCGGCCCGCGCCCGGTGCAGCGTCCACAGCACGCCCTCGTCGGCGACGAGCAGGCACTTCACCCCCAGCTCCGTGGCGCGGACGGCGTCCTCGACACAGCCGGCGACCGCGTCGTGGCCCCGGGCGCGCAGGCCCGCCCCGCGCGAGTCGGTCCGGGTCGAGCCGCCGATGTCCCAGGTGCCGCGCGGGCCGGTGAACAGGCAGAGCTCGATGGAGCGCTCGGCGGTGGCCCCGACCATCTCGGTGATCTCGGCGTCGGTCAGCATCCAGACGCCGCTGCCCTGGCTGATCCGGTGGATCGGCACATCGAGCCGCGAGGCCTCCTCGAGGACCACAGCCAGCGCCTCGGGTCCCTCGCACGAGGGGATCTCGGTGCGCCAGCGGCCGCCGTCGGGGAAGGCGTGCGGTGAGGCGTCGGCGGGGTCGGGAGCGGGCGCACCCAGGCCGAGCGCGGCGAGCGCCTGCTCGCCGGGGCGACGGGGTGTCGTGGCGGAAGCGTCGGTCACAAGCTGTCCTTCGAGTTCGATATTTCGGACGGAGTTCGCGGCTCTGGGGCGGAGGCTGCCGGGGTGCGCGGGGGCGGTGGTGCGAGGTGCGGAGGTGCTGGGTGTGCGCCGGTACGGAGCGTCAGGTCTCCGTACCGGCGCACGGCTCTCGGGGTGGTGCCGGCGGTTCCGCCGGCGTGCCTCCGGTGCTCGGTGCTCGTCAGGGCCGCAGCAGGACCTTGCCGACCTTCGGGTCGCCGGCCCCCACCAGCTCGATGGCCCGGTCGAACTCGGCCAGCGGCAGTTCGTGCGTGACCAGCGGCAGCGGATCCAGCAGACCGGCCGCGAAGACCCGCACCGTGTGCGCCCACGCCTCGGGCGGCGCCCCGAACACGGTGTGCACCTCCAGCTGCCGTACGACGAGGTCGGTCGGGTCGAGTCCGTCGGCGCCCGGCGCGGGGATCCCGGTGAGTACCAGCCGGCCACCGCGCCGCAGCAGCCCGGCGGCCGTGCGGGCGGCGTCCGCGGACCCGGCGGTCTCGATGACCACGTCGAAGTTCCCGGGCAGCTCCTGGTCCTTGGTGCGGAAGTCCGTGGCGCCGAAGCTCCGGCAGAGCTCCGCACGGTCCGGACGGGTGCCGACGACCAGCAGTTCGGCCGGGCTGCCCGCCTTCAGGAACTGAACGGCGAAGACCCCGAGCGTCCCGGTGCCCACGACGGCCACCCGCTCACCAGGGCGGGCGTCCGCCTTGAGCGCCGCGGCCGCGATGCACGCGGCCGGCTCCAGCAGGGCGGCCGCCGTCAGATCCGCGTCGTCGGGCAGCACGTGCAGCAGACGGGCGGGCAGCGTGAGCGTGGCGGCCATCGCACCCGGCTGGGTGAACCCGGTCTCCTCGTACCCGGCCGTGCACAGCGTGGTGTCGCCCGCGTGGCAGCGGTCGCACACCTGACAGTTGCGGAAGCCCTCGCCGACCACCTTGCGGCCTACAAGAGTCGAAGGCACGCCCGCCCCGACCGCAGCCACGGTCCCGGACCACTCGTGGCCCGGCGTGAGCGGGTATCGCACGTACCCTTCGGGCCGGTTGCCCTGGTAGACCTCGCGGTCGCTGCCGCAGATACCGGAGGCGTGCACCCGCACCAGCGCCTCACCGGCCTCCGGCTGCCGCGGCTCGTGCGGGACCAGCCGGTGCTCGCCCGGCGCCTCGACGACGACCGCGGTGCTCACTGGCTCCCCTTGGGCTTGCGCTGCTCCCAGCCCTTGGCCCACAGGTCGAACCGCGCCTGCTGCTGCGGGAACTCGGCGGCGGCGTCCACGTCGAGCTCCACGCCCAGGCCGGGCGCGTCGGACAGGTGGAAGCAGCCGTCCTCCGGGTCCACGTAGGGCGCGCCCTTGATCACCTTCTTGATGTCCGCGTCCGCGAAGTCGTTGAAGTGCTCGAGGATCTTGAAGTTGGGGGAGGTGAAACCGACCTGCAGCGAGGCGGCGGTCAGCACCGGACCGCCCACGTTGTGCGGCGCGACCAGCACGTAGTGCGCCTCGGCGGTCGCGGCCAGCTTGCGGGTCTCCCAGATGCCGCCGATGTGGCCGACGTCGGGCTGGACGATGTCCACGGCCTGGCTCTCGAACAGCTCGCGGAACTCGATCCGGTCGTGGATGCGCTCACCCGTGGCGACCGGCATGTCCACCTTCGCGGCCACCTTCTCCAGCGCCTTGAGGTTCTCCGGCGGCACCGGCTCCTCCAGCCACGCGGGCTTGAACGGCGCCAGCTCGTGCGCGAGCCGTACGGCGGTGGCCGGCGAGAACCGCCCGTGCATCTCCAGCATCAGCTCGGCCTCGGGCCCGATGGCGTCCCGCACGGCCTCGATCAGGGAGACCGCGTACAGGGTGTCCTTGTGGTCCAGCTCGAACTGACCCGTGCCGAAGGGGTCGATCTTCAGCGCCCGGTACCCGCGCTCCATCACCCCCTGGGCGGCCTTGTGGTACGCCTCCGGGGTGCGCTCGGTGGTGTACCAGCCGTTGGCGTACGCCTTGACCTTGTCGGTGACCTTGCCGCCGAGCAACTGCCAGACCGGCACGCCGAGGGCCTTGCCCTTGATGTCCCAGCAGGCCATCTCGATCACCGCGATGCCGGACATCACGATCTCGCCCGCGCGCCCGTAGTCGCCGTACTTCATCCGGCGCACGAGGTCCT
Organism: Streptomyces sp. CRN 30; assembly: GCF_034105845.1. Taxonomy (NCBI): domain Bacteria; kingdom Bacillati; phylum Actinomycetota; class Actinomycetes; order Kitasatosporales; family Streptomycetaceae; genus Streptomyces; species Streptomyces sp. CRN 30. Next base: position 19,241 of record NZ_JAVRHI010000442.1, read on the forward strand.
CGACAGCGAAGGGGTCCGAGCCGAGAATGTGGTTGGCCTCCGCCTCCTTCAGGTAGCCGAGGAGAGCGTCGGTGTGTCCCAGCATCCGGGTCTCGCCGACCCCCGTGAGCCCCTCGTCGGTGTGCACCTGGACGTAGGTCAGGTTGCGCCAGGGTGTCCCGACCACGTGTGTGCTGATTCCGGTGATGCGCACGGCAGTGTCCCTCGCTGCTTCGTCGGTCCTTGTGTCGATGCTCGGTCGTGTTCGAGATTTCGTCACACGTTCGAAATGCTGGCGTGACAGTAAGGACGGCGTGAGGGGAGTGTCAATGGGTCGAACGCATAACGGTTTCGCCAAGACGGGTGACCCCCGCCCTCTCAACTCCCCAAACCGGAACGGGCACTTCCCTACACAACATTCACAGCAGCCTGTGCGGATTCGCCCCGCGGAGAACTTAGTCTTCCCGCGACATGGACTACTGCCACCCGTGCCGACGGCACCTCAACGGCGCCCTCGCCTGCCCCGGGTGCGGCGCCCCGGTCGAAGAGTTCCGCCCGTACGCGACGGACGACGGGACGCGCCCGCCCCAGGAGGCCGGGGAGGCGGACACCGCGGCCGGCCCCGGCGGCGGCGGGGGCGGTGACGGCGGGGGCGGTGACGACGGGGGCGAGGACGGCGGCCGTTCCGGGCGCCGCGATCGCAAAGCGGCCGCGCACCGCCGGCGCCGCCGCCGCATCCTCTACGCCGGTGCGGGGCTGTTGCTCGCGGCGGGCGGTCTGAGCCTCGCGGAACTCGGCATCGAGGCGCCGGGCTCGCACCCCGACGCGACGACGGTGGCGGACGACGGAGCGGTGGACGCCCCGGCAGCCGAGGGCTCACCGTCCCGGCAGGGCGGCACCACGGGGGCGATCGGCGAGGACACGGGTCCGTCCGCCACCGCCGAGGACTCGGCGTCACCGACGGACCCGACGTCACCGGAGGACGGCGAGGACGGCGAGGGCGAAGGCGAGGACGGCAAGGTCGACGGCGACGAGGAGGGCGACGGGGGCGAGGAGTCCCAGGGCGGCGACGCGCACGGGGGCGGGCAGGGGGACGAGGGGGAGCGGACGGAGGAGCCGCCTCCCGGGAACTCCGGCCCCGACCCGACGTCGTCGTCGGCACCGGGAGCCACCCCGGCCCCCGAGACCTCCACGGCTCCGGACCCCGACCCCCCGTCCGAGGAGCCGCCCGCGGACCCGTCACCTTCGGAAACGTGCGACCGGTTCCTGTGGTGGTGCACCTGAGGACCGGGTCGCTCTGAGGGTCGTGTCGCGCTGAGACGCGGGCCGCGCCGACCCCCGGGCCGCGCCGATCCCCGGGCCGCTCAGGCCGCCAGCATCTTCCTCAGCAGTTCCCGCAGGCCGAGCCGCTCCTCCTCGGACAGCGCGGCCAGCGGCTCCCGCGCGAAGTCCAGGGACTCCCGCAGCCCCTTCGCGACCTGGCGGCCCTCCGGGGTGGCCGCGGCCAGCTTCACCCGGCGGTCGTTCGGATCGGGCCGCCGCTGCACCAGTCCCCGCGCCTCCAGCCGGTCCACGATGCCGGTGACGTTCGACGGCTCGCACTTCAGCTTCCGCGCCAGGCGCCGCATGGGCAGTGGCTCCAGGGAGAGCAGGCTCAGCAGCCGCGCCTGGGCGCCGGTCAGCGCGTGCCCGGCGGCGGCCTCCTCGTACTCCTCGTGGTAGCGGGCCACGACGGTGCCGATGAGTTCCACCACTTCGAGGGTGAGCGGGTCGATCGGAGTAATCCTCTGCGTGGCCATGGGTACCAGGCTACCCACTTGCTTGACATGCTGAAATATCCAGGAGCATGGTTGTTTCAGATGATGAAGTAATCCAGGGCAGCCGGCCGGTCACCACCGGTCACGACAGGAAGGCGTTCCCCCACATGTCCGACACCCCCGCACTCCCCGCCACCGGCCGCGAGTGGCACCTGCTCAGCCGTCCCGTCGGCTGGCCCGAGCCCGGCGACTTCGACCTGGTCGAGGCGGAGATCCGGCAGCCCGGCACGGGCGAGGTCCTGGTCCGGAACAAGTACCTCTCCGTCGACCCGTACATGCGGGGCAGGATGTCGGCGGCCAAGTCGTACGCCGCCCCCTACGAGCTGAACAAGCCCATGCTGGGCGGTGCCGTCGGCGAGGTCGTCGCCTCGAACACGGAGGGCGTCGCCATCGGCGACCACGTCCTCCACTTCGGCGGCTGGCGCGAGTACGCCACGGTCGACGGCGAGAAGGCCGTCAAGGTCGACCCGGACGCCGCGCCCCTGTCGACGTACCTCGGCGCGCTCGGCATGACCGGCCTCACCGCCTACGCCGGACTGCTGCGCGTCGCCTCCTTCAAGGAGGGCGACTCCGTCTTCGTCTCCGGCGCCGCCGGTGCCGTCGGCAGCCAGGTCGGCCAGATCGCGAAGCTGAAGGGCGCCTCCCGGGTCATCGGCTCCGCCGGGTCCGACGAGAAGGTCAAGCTCCTGGTGGAGGAGTACGGCTTCGACGCGGCCTTCAACTACAAGAACGGCTCCGTGTACGAGCAGCTCAAGGAGGCCGCGCCCGACGGCGTCGACGTGTACTTCGACAACGTCGGCGGCGACCACCTGGAGGCCGCCGTCGGCCGCCTCAACCTGAACGGCCGCATCGCCGTCTGCGGGATGATCTCCGGCTACAACAACACCGAGCCGGCCCCCGGCCCGAAGAACCTCATGCGCCTCATCGCGACCCGCGGCCGCATCGAGGGCTTCCTCGTCGGCGACCACTACGACCTGCAGCCGCAGTTCGTCCAGGAGGTCGGCCCCTGGGTCCGCTCGGGTGAGCTGAAGTACCGCGAGACCGTCGTCGAGGGCGTCGAGAACACGCTGGAGGCGTTCCTCGGGGTCCTGCGCGGCGACAACACCGGCAAGATGATCGTCAAGATCTGACCGGCGGCCCCGCACCCCGCGCGAGGACCGCGGGGTGCGGGGCGTGTCCGCCGGACCCGCGCCTCACTCCTGCCTCAGCGCCGCCGAGTGCACCGCCCTGACCAGCCGCGCGTTCTCCGGAGCCGCGCCGCCCGGGAAGGACATCCGGCGCCGGGTGTACCCGTACGCGAGACCGCTGCGCGGGTCCGCGAACGCCTGGGCGCCGCCCGCGCCACTGTGCCCGAAGGCCCCGGCACCGAGGAACGGGTACCAGTTCTCGGCCGTGGCCTGGAAGCCGAGCCCGTACGCCTTGTGGGCCCGCAACACCAGGTCGAAGCCGATCGAGTGGACCTGCCCGACCTCGGCGGCCGTGTCCGGCGCGAGCAACGGAGGGCGCCCGTCCAGTACGCCGACGGCCGCCGCGTACATCCCGGCGAGCCCGCGCGCGGAGGCCACACCGCCCGCCGACGCCGGTCCGGCGGCGCGCATCGCACGGGAGTTGGCGTGGTCCAGGAGGTCCGTCGGGTCCGGTGCGTGCGAGTTGAACGCGATCGAGGTGATCGTGTGCGGCCCCGTCGGGGCGGAGTCGAGCACCGCCTGCTGCTGCGGGGTCGGCTCCATCGGCCGCACCGGGCGGAAGCGCGGCTCGTGCTCCTCGGGCAGGCCCAGGTGGAAGTCCAGCCCGTACGGGGCGCGCACCCGCTCCTCGTACACCTCCTGGAGCGTACGGCCGGTCGCCCGCCGCACCACCTCGCCGGTCAGCGCGCCGATGACCAGCGCGTGGTAGCCGAAGGCGGCGCCGGGGCGCCAGTACGGGCGCTGGCCGGCGAGCCGTGCGGCGACGCGCCGGTCGTCGGCCAGCTCCTCCCGGCTCAGGCCGGCGTCGCAGCCGACGAGCCCCGCGCGGTGCGCCAGCAGCTGCCGCAGGGTCACCGTCCCCTTGCCCGCCGCCGCGAACTCGGGCCAGTAGTGCATGACCTCGCGGTCCAGCTCCAGGGTGCCGTCCTGGACGAGGAGCGCCACCACGAGGTGGGCGGCCCCCTTGGTGACGGAGAAGACACCGTGGAGGGCGTCGCCGCCGGTGTCCGGGCCCGCCCACAGGTCGACGACCCGCCGCCCGCGCACGTACGCGCAGAGCTGCCCCTCGTAGTCCGGCCGCTCCTCCGCGACCACCGCGGCGTACTCCTCGCGCACCGCCTCGAAACCCTCGGCGACCGTGCCGTGGACGGCCGCCGCCCCGGCGTTCTCCGCTGACTCCCGTGTCACCCGCAGTCCTCCTCGGTCCGGCTCACCGGCGTCCATGCCCGCCCCGCCGGGAGCCGCGTCCCGGCAGGGGCGTGCGTGTCTCCCGGCGCCTCCTGGTGTCCCCCAGTGTCCCCTGGTGAGGGCGGTGCCGACAGGCTCGGTCCACCCGTTCGACTCCCTCGCACCAAGAGGGCGCCGAAGTCACGAAAGCCTCGAACAGGACGTGCCGGGCGGAGCCGACAGGGCATGCTGGGGGCGGCACTTCGGCACGGCACAGGTGAGGCTTCGCGCGAGGCGAGGAGGGCCCATGTCCCCGATACCGTCGCTCCCCGGCATCCCCGGTGTGCACACCATCCCCAGCCGGGAGGACGTGGTGCGGCTGGCACGCAGCACCACCCAGATCACCGGCCAGCTCCTCGACACGGCCGGCAACATCACGAAGATCGCGGTCAACACCTTCGACCCGCGCGCCGGCTCGGGCGCCGAGGTGCTGCGCGTCCTGCGCCGGACCACCGCCGAACTGGCCGAGGCCAGCGCGTCCCCGCAGGCGCAGGAGGCCTTCTACCGCATCGTGGACACGCTGTCCCGGCTCGGCAGCAGCGGGGCGCCCCTCGCCGTCCACCCCGTGAGCGAACCGGCGCAGGCCCTGCTCACCGCACTCGGCGACAGCCTCCTCCCGGTCGTCGACGCGGTCGAGCCCGCGGTGGAGGAGGCGGCGGACGCCCTGGGCGAACTGGTGGAGGCGACCTCACCGCTCATCCCGGCCACCGCGGGACTGGCCGCGGGCGCGCTGCTCGCCCTGACCCCGCTGATCCGGGCGGCCGCCGAGATCCTGCGCGACTCGGCACCCGAACTGCGCCGCATCGCCGACGCGTTGACCACGGCGCTGACCCCGCTGGTGCCTCTCCAGGTGGCCCTCGCGGAGCGCGCGGCGGCCGCCGGCGCCGGAGTGGTCCGCGCGGCCCTGCCCCCGCTCGCCGACCTCACCGAGGCGGCCGCCGCCACCACGAGGGCGGCCCGCCCGGTGCTGGTCGCGGGCGAGGAGATGGTGGTCGCCGGTCTGGAGCAGCTCCAGCCCCTCCTGATCGCCGGCGCCTCCCGCGCGGGCCGGATCGCCCGCGCCGCGGCGGTGCGGGTGCAGGCGGCGGTGTCCCCGGCGGCCGATCAGGGCATGGTGGTGGCCGTCGCCCCGGCGTGACGCCGGGGCGGGGAACCCGGGCCGGCGGACGGCCGCCGCGGCCCGGCTAGAGTGCACCCCATGCGCGATCTACGGGTGGGATTCACGTACTTGCTCCGCGGCCAGCGATGGGTGGCCCGGCACGGGAAGCAGTACGGCTTCGGGCTGATCCCGGGCCTGATCACGCTCGTGCTGTACGTGGCCGCGCTCGTCGCCCTAGCGCTGTGGGGCGCGGACTTCGTCGGCTGGGCGACCCCGTTCGCCGACGACTGGACCGACCCCTGGCAGGGCCTCTTCCGCGGGCTGCTGACCGTCGTGCTGTTCGCCCTCGGCCTGCTGCTCTCCGTCCTCACCTTCACCGCGGTGACCCTGCTCATCGGCGACCCCTTCTACGAGAGCCTCTCGGAGAAGGTCGACCGCGACGTCTCGCCGGACGGCACCGCCCCGGAGTCCGGCCTGTCCTTCGGCCGCGACCTGTGGATCTCGGCCCGCGACAGCCTCCGCATCCTCGCGCGCGCCCTGATCTGGGCCGTCCTCCTCTTCGCGCTCGGCTTCGTTCCGGTCGCCGGGCAGACCGTCGTCCCCGTGATCGGCTTCATGGTCACCGGGTTCTTCCTGACCGAGGAGCTCACCGCCGTCGCCCTCCAGCGCCGCCGCGTCGAACTCCGTGAGCGCCTGGCCCTGCTGCGCGCCCGCAAGACGCTGGCCTGGGGCTTCGGCACCCCGCTGGGCCTCGCCTTCCTGGTTCCGTTCGTCGCCGTCCTCCTGATGCCGGGCGCGGTCGCGGGCGCCACGCTGATGGCCCGCGACCTGCTCGGCGAGGAGATCCAGGAGGACGGCGACGGGGAGGCCGACGGCCGGGTGCGGGACGGCGGTCAGCCGGAGACCGCGACGTCCTGATCCGAGGCGCTCGGGGCGTCCGCCCCCGCCGCGACCCGCACGATCTCCCGCACCTGGTCGATGATGTCCAGCCGGTTCCGCACGAAGTCCGGATCGGTGACCGTGCCCGTCTCCGGGTCGGTGTTGCCCGCCCCGAACTCCAGGATCGGCGTGTGCACATGGCCGCCCGGCAGGGTGCCGTGCAGGCCCAGCCGGTCGCGGAGCAGCGTCGCGCGGTAGGCGATCTCGTTGGACAGGTAGTCCCCGCCGCCCCCGGCACGCGCCGCCGAGCCCGGGGTCGGCCCCTCGGGCCGCGTGACGGACTGCGTGCCGCCCGCCGGGACCTCGGTGACGCTCGTGTTGTCGTACACCGGGAAGCGGCCCGTGTCCGCGGCGACGATCTCCGTGTACGGCAGGGTCGTGGACGTCCACTGCGGCTGGGTGGCGGGGTCGGTGACCGGGACCGTCCCCGTGCGGGAGAGGTTCTCGTTGTCGGCGAAACCGCCCCGCCAGGCACCGTTGGTGCGCTCGACGTCGATGCGGCCCGCGCGGCCCTGGCTGACCGTCGTGAACACGTCCACCTGGGGCAGCACCGGCCGCAGCGCCCGCTCCACCTCCCCGTCGGCGAAGTCGTCCCAGCGCACCGGGAAGAGGGCCGTCTCGATGCGCGCCGGACCGTCCGCCGTCCGGATCGTGGTGCCGTCCAGGGCGAGCGCGGTGGCGCCGGAGGGGTTGGAGATCCGGGTGTCCCGGTCCAGGGTGAACGGGTCGAAGCCGGTGACCAGGATCCGCTTCACGCCCTTGGCCCGCGGGTAGTGCACGGAAGTCTGCCCGCGCGAGGTCCGCTCCACCGTCTCCAGGAGCCGGTCGCGCTGGGCGTCCGTCAGCCGGAACCCGGACGGCTCCCAGCCGCGCACCTCACGGGTCATCCCGAGCCGCGCCCAGTACAGCGGCCGGTCGTCGTCACGGCTGAGGTCCCCGCGCGCCGGCCCGCGCCCCTGCGCCCGGTCCACCGCCTGCCGCCACAGGCGCGCGCCCGCGCGGTCGGCGATCCGCTCGGCCTGGGCGTACGAGCGTGCCCCGGCCAGCGAGCGGGCGAACGCGGGTGCCACGGAGTCGAACCCGGAGCGCCGCAGGATCTCCTGGGGTGCGTCCCGGTCCAGGCGCTGTTCCTCGACGGTGGGGGAGGCCGCGGTGGTCTGCGTCCGCGCGGGCCCGGCCGCCGTGGCCGTCGCCGGTGCCGCCAAGCCCGTGAGCAGGGCCATGCCAAGTATGCCGATCCGGACATGTGTGGTTCTCAAGGGGTTCCGGCTCCTTCTGTCGCCGTGTCGTGGGGGACGGCGGCAGTATCGCGTGATGATCGCCGCGGACGCCAGGGCCGATCAGTGCCCCGGCCCGGCGCCCGGCCCCTCGTCCGCCCCGCCCAGCAGCGCCACGAAGTCCCGGAACGCCCCCGGCATGTCCACCGCCTCCGGGTCCAGCAGCCACTGGTACTGCAGCCCGTCCATCGCCGCCACCAGCAGCGGAGCCGCCCGCTCCGGGGTGAGCCCGCCCGGCAGCCGTTCCCCGTACTGGGTGCGCAGCACGGCCGTCATGCTGGCGCGCACCCGCTCGTACCGCTCGGTGAAGAACCCGCGTGCGGGGTGGTCGTCCGTGACGCTCTCGCCGAGCAGCGCGGAGAACGTCTGGACGATCCCGGGCCGCATGACGTTGTACTCGACGAGCGCGGCCAGCAGGTCGAGCCGCCACGGGCTGTCGGGCACCGCGTCCCACTGGTCCCGCTCCTTCAGCACCGCGACGAGCAGCGCGTCCTTGGTGGGGAAGTGGTGCAGCAGGCCCTGCTGGGTGAGTCCGACCCGCTCGGCCACCGCGGCCATGCTCGCGCCCCGGTAACCACGCTCGGCGATCACCTCCAGAGCGGCCCGGACGATCTCGGCACGCCGTTCCTCGCTTCTGGCCCTGGTGCTCATAGCGGCACCGTACGGCAATCGGGTGGAACCCCATCCTCCGTGAGGTAACGGAGAGGTAACGAAAACTACTGCGTTACAGGGTTCGGGGCAGGATGGAGACATACCCGGACGTCACCGCTTCGACGAGGAGACACCGCTCATGGCCCACCCCCGCTCCCAGGCCCACGACCCCGCCCGGGAGGCGGCCGTCGAGGCCGCCCTCGGCCGGCTCGACCTCGACGCGAAGGCGCGGCTGCTCGCCGGCCAGGACATGTGGTCGCTGCCCGCGCTGCCCGAGATCGGCCTGCGATCGCTCGTCATGTCGGACGGCCCGATCGGGGTACGGGGCGTGCGCTGGACCGCCGACGACCCCTCCGTGGCACTGCCCTCCCCGACCGCGCTCGCCGCCACCTGGGCCCCGGACCTCGCCCGCCGCGCCGGGGTGCTGCTCGCGCAGGAGGCCCGCCGCAAGGGCGTCCACGTCCTGCTCGCGCCCACCGTCAACCTGCACCGCTCCCCGCTCGGCGGCCGCCACTTCGAGGCGTACAGCGAGGACCCGTACCTGACCGGCCGGATCGGCACCGGCTACGTCCGGGGCGTGCAGTCCGGCGGGGTCGGCACCACGGTGAAGCACTTCGTCGCCAACGACGCCGAGACCGACCGCTTCACGGTGGACAACCAGGTCTCCGGGCGCGCCCTGCGCGAGCTGTACCTCGCGCCCTTCGAGGCCATCGTCGAGAACGCCCACCCCTGGGGCATCATGACCGCCTACAACCAGGTCAACGGCGTGACGATGACCGAACACCGCTATCTGGTGAACGAGGTCCTGCGCGGCGAGTGGGGCTTCGACGGCTTCAACGTCTCCGACTGGATGGCCGCCCGGTCCACGGTGGGAGCCATCGAGGGCGGCCTGGACGTCGCGATGCCCGGCCCGCGCACCGTGTACGGCGAGGCCCTCGCGAAGGCGGTCAGGGACGGCGAGGTCGCGGAGGCGACGGTCGACGAGGCCGTGCGCAACGTCCTCCGCCTGGCCGCCCGGGTCGGCGTCCTCCAGGGCGCCGAGCCCGCGGTGACGGAGCTCCCGGACACCGTCGACGGCGCGGCCCTGGCCCGCGAGATCGCCCGCCGCTCCTTCGTCCTGGTCCGCAACGAAGTCCGCGACGGGGCGCCCGCCCTGCCTCTGCCATCCGGCGGCTCGGTCGCCCTCCTCGGCGCCGCCGCCCGCGACGCCCGCGTCCTCGGCGGCGGCTCCGCCACCGTCTTCCCCGACCACGTCGTCTCCCCGCTCGACGGCCTCACCGCCGCACTCCCCGAGGGCGCCCTCACCTACGCCCTCGGCGCCGACCCGAACGAGGAACTCGCCGTCGCCGACCAGGGCTTCGAGCTGCGCGCGGTCTGCCGCGACGCCGACGGCACCGTCCTCGGCACCGGCTCCGCCCCGAACGGCGCGGTCCAGTGGATGGGCTCCGACCTCCCCGAGGGCGTCACCCACGAGAAGCTGCACTCCGTGGAGCTGACCGGCACCTTCACCCCGCGCGAGAGCGGCCCGCACACCTTCGGCGTCAAGGGCATGGGCGCCTTCACCCTCGCCGTGGGCGACACGACGTACTTCGACGACGTGCAGCGCCCGGCCAAGGACGACCCGTTCGAGGCGTTCTTCGGCGCCCCGGTGGAGCGCGGGCGGGCCGAGCTGACGGCGGGCGAACCGGTCGAGGTCTCCCTGACCTACGTCGTCGAGCTCCCCGACGACATCCCGATGAAGGTGATCACCTTCGCGCTCTGCCACCAGGAGCCGCGACGCGACGCGGACGAGCTGATCGCCGAGGCCGCCCGGGCCGCCCGCGCCGCCGACACCGCCGTCGTCGTGGTCGCCACCACCGACCGCGTCGAGTCCGAGGGCTTCGACCGCACCGACCTGCGGCTGCCCGGCCGCCAGGACGACCTGGTGCGCGCCGTCGCCGCCGCCAACCCGAACACGGTCGTGGTGGTCAACTCCGGCTCCCCGGTGGAGCTCCCGTGGCGGGACGAGGTCGCCGCGGTCCTCCTCACCTGGTTCCCCGGCCAGGAGGGCGGCGCCGCCCTCGCCGACGTCCTCACGGGCGCCCACGAGCCGGGCGGCCGGCTCCCCACCACCTGGGGCTCGCTGACGGACGCCCCGGTCACGAAGGTCGTCCCGGAGGACGGCGCGCTCCCGTACACGGAGGACGTGTTCATCGGCCACGCCGCCTGGGAGAAGGCGGGCCGCACTCCCTCGTACGCCTTCGGCCACGGCCTCGGCTACACCGACTGGGCGTACGAGTCGGTCGACGTGACCGGCACGACCGTGACCGTCCGCGTCCGCAACTCCGGCGAGCGCGCGGGCCGTGAGGTCGTCCAGGTGTACCTCGCGCCCACCGAAACCGGTCCCGCCCGCCCGGCCCGCCGGCTGGCCGGCTTCGCGTCGGTCGAGGCGGCCCCCGGCGAGAGCGCCGAGGCCGTCGTGGAGCTCCCGGAGCGCGCCTTCGAGATCTGGGACGAGGAGGCGGGCGCCTGGACGCGTGCGGAGGGCCTGTACGAGGTCGAGGCCGGCCGCTCGGTCGCGGACCGCCGGCTGACGGCGACCGTGGTGGCCTGACCGGTTGGCCGGACCGGTGGCGTCTACCGCACGGAGAAGCCGTACACGGTCTCCGAGCGGTAGACCTCGCCGGGCCGCAGCACCGTGCTCGGGAAGTCCGGCCGGTTCGGCGAGTCGGGGAAGTGCTGGGTCTCCAGGGCGATGCCGGCGCCGGGCGCGAGGGGCTCGTCCAGGTGGTCCGCGGTGTACAGCTGGATGCCGGGTTCCGTGGTCGCGACCGTGAGGACCCGCCCGGACGCCGCGTCGTGCAGCTCGGCGACCTCCACGGGCCGGTCCGTCACGCCCTTGTCCAGCACGAAGTTGTGGTCGTAGCCGGAACCGGTCTTCCGCGCCTGCCGGAAGTCGAACTCCGTGCCCGGCACGTCCTGCGGGGCGCCGGCCGGGATCAGGTCCGCGTCGACCGGGGTGAACCGCGAGGCCGCGATCCGCAGTTCGTGGCCGCCCGCGTCGCCGGTGCCGGCCAGGTTCCAGTACGTGTGGTTGGTCAGGTTCACCACGGTCGGCGCGTCGGTGACCGCCTCGTACGCGATCCGCAGCGCGCCGTCCCCGTCCAGCGTGTACGTCGCCGCGACCTCGAGGCGGCCCGGGAAGCCCTCCTCGCCGTCCGGGGAGACCCGCGTCAGCCGGACGCCGTGCTCGACCGGCGCCACCTCCCACACGTGCTTGTCGAAGCCGCGCTCACCGCCGTGCAGCGCGTTGGGCCCGTTGTTCCGCGCCAGCTCGTGACTCCGCCCGTCCAGCTCGAAGCGGCCGCCGGCGACGCGGTTGGCGTACCGCCCGACGAGGGCGCCGAGGTAGGGCTCCGGGTGAGCGAGGTACCCCTCCAGCTCCGCGAACCCCAGCACCACGTCAGCGGCCGCGCCCGCCCGGTCCGGCACCTCCACCGACTGCACGGTCCCGCCGTACGACAGGACGCGGACCCGGGTGCCCGCCCGCTCCAGGGTCCAGCGGTGCACCGGCGTGCCGTCGGAAAGTGTGCCGAAGAGTTCGTTCATGTTCGAACTCTAGGTCACTCCTCCGGGGCCGTGACCGCCCGATGGGCGATCTCCGCCAGCCGGGCCTGCCCCTCGACGCTCGGGTGGAACCAGTCCCACGTGCTGAGCTCCGTGGTCCCGAAGCGGTAGTCGAACACCGCGCCCCCGTCGAAGCGGCACCGCCGGTCCTCGGCGCACACCTCCTCCAGCACCGTGTTGTACGCCTCCACCCGCTCCCGCACCGTGTCGCGCCGCTGGTTCGCCGCCGAGTCCACCGCGTCCGGGTCGGCCAGCATCGACGGGCAGATGCCCAGCGCCCAGACCTGCTTGCCGAGCGGGTTGGCCCGCCCCTCGGACCACAGCCGCTTCAGGTCGGGCACGCTCGCCACGTACACCTGGGCCTTCGGCGCGTCCTTCCGCAGCGTCTCCATGGCCTTCTCGAACGAGGCACGGAAGGCGGCCACCGGCGTCATGTCCGCCGTGGTCGGACGGCACGCGTCGTTCGCGCCGGCCATCACCGTCACCAGTTCCGGCCGCTCGGCCGCCGCCTGCTTCATCTGGGCCGGGAGGTCCGCCATCCGCGACCCGCTCACCGCGTGGTTCCAGCTCCGTTCCGCCGCCCCGGACGCGCCGAGGAGCCGTACCGCCAGGCTGTCCACGGCGGGGTCGCTGCCGGTCGCCCAGGAGACCTTCGGGCAGTCCGACAGCACCGAGCAGGCGTCGAAGCCCGTGGTGATGGAGTCCCCGACGGCCGCCAGGGAGCCGGGCGAACGGTCCCACACGGGCGTGGGGGAGGGGCTCGCCGTCGAGCCGCCCGGGGCGGGGGAGCCGTCGTCCGGGCCGCCGCAGCCCGCCGCCCCCAGCACCGCCGCCGTCAGGGCCGCGAGCAGCACCCGCGACCGATGGCGTCTTCCGCGCATCCCCTGGTCCCCTCGTTCGTATACGGGACGGTCACCCCGGCCCGTGCCGCCGTCCTCGACCGTCGCCGGGCGTTCCGCCCGGTCAGCACGGGTCCTCCCGGACGGCCACCGCCCCGGGGGACATTTCCGACCCCCGGTCGGAAACCCGCTCACACGTCTCGCCGGGTGAAACCTCGTCGTTTCCCGGCACCGGCTCCGACGGTACGTCACACTCCCCGGCCCGCCGCACGGTAGCCTCGCCACGTGGCTGCCCTGCCGCTCCCCGTTCCGCCAAGTTACTAGGGAGGCCCGGTGACGACACGTGGAGTTCTGTACGTGCACTCCGCGCCACGCGCGCTCTGCCCGCACGTCGAGTGGGCCGTGGCGGGTGTCCTCGGGACGCGCGTCAGCCTCGACTGGATCAGGCAGCCGGCGGCACCGGGCACCTGGCGGTCGGAGTTCTCCTGGCAGGGCGAGGCCGGCACCGCCTCCCAGCTCGCCTCCGCGCTGCGCGGCTGGCACCTGCTCCGCTTCGAGGTCACCGCGGAGCCCTGCCCGAACGCCGAGGGCGAGCGCTACAGCTGCACCCCCGACCTGGGCATCTTCCACGCGGTCACCGGCATCCACGGCGACATCCTGATCCCGGAGGACCGGTTGCGCGCCGCCCTGGTCCGCGCCCAGCGCGGCGAGACCGACCTCGCGGCCGAGATCGCGCGGCTCCTCGGCAAGCCCTGGGACGACGAACTGGAGCCCTTCCGCTACGCCGGCGAGGGCGCCCCGGTGCGCTGGCTGCACCAGGTCGTCTGACCGTCCGGCGGGAGACCCGTCCGGCAGGAGACCCGTTCGGCAGGAGCCCCTGAGGACCCGTCAGGCACGCGGAAGGCCCCCACCGGGCGGTGGGGGCCTCCTCATGTCCGTACGGCCGCGGGGGCCGTCCCTCAGACCGACCTGAACGCCAGGACCACGTTGTGCCCGCCGAACCCGAACGAATCGTTCAGGGCGGAGATGCGGCCCTCCACGGGCAGCTTGCGGGCCTCCCCGCGCACGACGTCGGCGTTGGCCTCGGCCTCCGGGTCGATGTTCTCGACGTTGATCGTCGGCGGGGCGATCCGGTGGTACAGGGCGAGGATCGTCGCCACGGACTCCACGCCGCCCGCGCCGCCCAGCAGGTGGCCGGTCATGGACTTGGTGGCGGAGACCGCCATGTGGTCCGTGTCGTCGCCGAAGACCTTGCGCAGCGCCTTCAGCTCGGCGATGTCACCGGCCGGGGTCGAGGTGGCGTGCGCGTTGACGTGCACGATCTCGGCCGGGTCCAGGTCGGTGCCCGCCAGCAGGTGCTGCAGCGCCTGCGAGATGCCGCGGCCCTCGGGCTCCGGCTGCACGATGTCGTGGCCGTCGGCGGAGATGCCCTGGCCGACCGCCTCCGCGTACACCCGGGCACCGCGCGCGGCGGCGTGCTCGGCGGACTCCAGGACGATGACGCCGGCGCCCTCGCCGAGGACGAAGCCGTCCCGGCCGGTGTCGTAGGGACGCGAGGCGCCCTCGGGGTCGTCGTTGTTCTTGGACATCGCCATCATGTTGCCGAACGCGGCGATCGGCAGCGGGTGGATGGCCGCCTCGGTGCCGCCCGCGACGACGATGTCGGCGCGGCCGGTGCGGATCATCTCGATGGCGTAGCCGATGGCCTCGGCGCCCGACGCGCAGGCGGAGACCGGGGTGTGCACACCGGCGCGGGCGCCGACGTACAGACCGACGTTGGCGGACGGGCCGTTCGGCATCAGCATCGGCACGGTGTGCGGGGAGACGCGGCGGACGCCCTTCTCCTTCAGCACGTCGTACTGGTCCAGGAGGGTCGTCACGCCGCCGATGCCGGAGGCGATGACCGCACCGAGCCGGTCGGGGTCGACCGTGCCGTCGTCGGCGGCCTTCTCCTCGAAACCGGCGTCGGCCCACGCCTCCTTGGCCGCGATCAGCGCGAACTGCGCCGAGCGGTCCAGGCGGCGGGCCTGGGGCCGCGGGATCACCTCGATGGGCTCCACGGCGATCTGCGCGGCGATGCGGACCGCCTGCTCGGCGGCCCACTCCTGCGTGAGGGGGCGGACACCGGAACGTCCGGCGACCAGGCCCTCCCAGGTAGTGGCAACGTCGCCACCCAGCGGTGTTGTTGCGCCGATACCGGTGACGACCACGGTGCGATTGGTCGGGCTCACGGGAATTCTTTCTCCAACGGATACGAGGATTCGAACGGCGCCACCGCCGGGTGGCGGGGCAGGACACCGGGCCGACCACGGGATCGGACCCGGTGCCTTCAGCCCGGGCCGATCCGGGGATCAGGCCTGGTGCTTGAGGATGTACTCGGTGGCGTCGCCGACCGTCTTGAGGTTCTTGACGTCGTCGTCGGGGATCTTGACGTCGAAGCGCTCCTCGGCGGCGACGACGACCTCGACCATGGACAGCGAGTCGACGTCCAGGTCGTCGGTGAAGGACTTGTCCAGCTGGACGTCCTCAACCGGGATGCCGGCGATCTCGTTCACGATGTCGGCGAGACCGGCGACGATCTCTTCCTGAGTGGCGGCCATGTGGGCGCTCCTTCGTAGATTTCCAGAGGGTGGGGCGGTGTTCCCGCGCCGGACCGCGTCCGCGGCCCGGCACGGAGTGCCTAGGGGAGGGTAACGACCGTCGCGGCGTACGCGAGACCCGCCCCGAAGCCGATGACGAGCGCGGTGTCGCCGCTCTTCGCCTCGCCGGTCGCCAGGAGCCGCTCCATGGCGAGCGGGATCGAGGCGGCCGAGGTGTTGCCGGTGGTACGGATGTCACGGGCGACCGTGACGTGCTCCGGCAGCTTGAGTGTCTTCACCATCGAGTCGATGATCCGCACATTGGCCTGGTGCGGGATGAAGACGTCCAGGTCGTCCGGGCTGATCCCGGCCGCGTCCAGCGCCTGCTGGGCGACCTTCGCCATCTCGAACACGGCCCAGCGGAACACCGCCTGGCCCTCCTGGGTGATCGCGGGGAACTTGACGTTGCCCGCGCTGTCCAGCGGCAGGTTCGCGACGTCGCCGACCCCGAACTCGTTCCAGGGCACCGTCTGCTTGATCGTCTCGGACTTGTCGCCCTCGGAGCCCCAGACGGCCGGGCCGATGTGCGGCTCCTGGGAGGGGCCGATCACGACCGCGCCCGCGCCGTCGCCGAACAGGAAGGCCGTGGCCCGGTCCTCCAGGTCGGTCAGGTCGCTGAGCCGCTCCACGCCGATGACGAGTACGTACTCCGCCGAGCCCTCGACGACCATGCCCTTGGCGAGCGTGAGCCCGTAGGTGAAGCCCGCGCACCCCGCCGACACGTCGAACGCGGCGGCCTTGTCGGTGCCGAGCCGGTCCGCGATCTCGGTGGCGACCGCCGGGGTCTGGCTGAAGTGCGAGACGGTCGCGACGACGACCGCGCCGATCTGCTCGGCCGAGACGCCGGCGTTCGCGAGGGCCTTGCCGGACGCCTCGAGGGACATCGCGGCGACGGTCTCCTCGGGGGAGGCCCAGTGCCGCGTCTCGATGCCGGAGCGGGAGCGGATCCACTCGTCGGACGAGTCGATCTTCTCCAGGATCACCTCGTTGGGCACCACCCGGGTCGGGCGGTAGCCGCCGACCCCGAGGATGCGCGCGTACGGGGCGCCCTTGCTGGGCCTGATCTTCGACATGCTCTTTGGGCTCCTTGTCAGGCGCCCGCCGCGTCAGCGGCAGGTGTCGACGCCTCGGCGATGAGCTCGCGGGCGGCGTCGAGGTCTTCGGGTGTCTTGAGCGCCACGGTCCTCACACCGGGCAGGGCGCGCTTGGCGAGACCGGTGAGGGTGCCGCCGGGGCACACCTCGACCAGGGCGGTGACGCCCAGCTCCTTGAAGGTCTCCATGCACAGGTCCCAGCGCACCGGGTTGGCGACCTGGCCGACGAGCCGGGCCAGTACCTCGGTGCCGGTGGCGACGGCCTGCCCGTCCTTGTTCGACACGTAGCGGACGACCGGGTCGGCCGGGGTCAGCGCCCGCGCGGCCTCGGCCAGCACGTCCACGGCGGGGGCCATGTGGTGCGTGTGGAAGGCGCCCGCGACCTTGAGGGCCACCACGCGGCGGACCCCCTCGGGCTTGTCCGCCGCCAGCGCGGCCAGCTGCTCCTGGGTGCCGGCGGCCACGATCTGGCCCGCGCCGTTCACGTTCGCCGGAGTCAGGCCCAGCTTCTCCAGGTGCGGGACCGTGGTCTCCGGGTCGCCGCCGAGCAGCGCGGCCATGCCGGTCTCCGTGACGGCGGCGGCCTCGGCCATCGCCAGGCCCCGCTTGCGCACCAGCGTCAGGGCGGCCGTGTCGTCGAGGACGCCCGCGAACGCGGCCGCGGTGAACTCGCCGACGCTGTGACCGGCGACCGCGGCGGGCGCGAGCCCGGCGATGTCACCGAGTGCCGCGGCGGACAGGAGGCCGGCCGCGACCAGCAGCGGCTGCGCCACCGCGGTGTCGCGGATGGCGTCCGCGTCGGCCTGTGTGCCGTAGTGGGCGAGGTCCAGACCGATGGCGTCCGACCATGCGCCGAGGCGGTCGGCGGCACCGGGGAGGTCGAGCCAGGGGGTCAGGAAGCCGGGCGCCTGGGCGCCCTGGCCGGGAGCGACGAGTACGAGCACTCTCACACTCTCTCTTGGAGACGGGCGAGGCCGCCCGTGGGGACAGGGACGAAGAACATGAAGGGGTTTTGTGGAACCCCGACAAAACACTAGGACTGCGGATCCCCATCGGCCAGACGCCCCAGGATCAGCGCGATGCGCAGTGTGAACGCGGATCGCACATCCGAAGGTGACCAGCCGGTGACGTCCGTCACACGTCGAAGCCGGTAGCGCACGGTATTGGGGTGGACGAAGAGCATTCGTGCCGCCCCCTCGAGACTGGACGCTTGTTCAAGGTAAACGCTGAGCGTCTCCAGTAGCGCGGAACCGGCCTCCTCCAGTGGTCTGTAGATCTCCTCCACCAACTGCTCACGGGCGTGCGGGTCACCGGCCATGGCGCGCTCCGGAAGCAGATCGTCCGCCAGCACCGGCCGGGGGGCGTCCTGCCAAGCGGAACACGCCTTCAGCCCGGCCGCCGCGGCCTGCGCGGAGCGGGTCGCCGCCAGCAGGTCGGGCACGATCGGCCCGGCCACCACGGGCCCCGCCGCGTACGGTCCGATCAGCGACTTCGCCACCTGCAGCGGATCCTCGCTGCCGCCCGCGATCACCACCAGCCGGTTGCCGAGCACCCCGGTGAGCACCTGCAGCTTGGCGTGCCGGGCGGCCCTGCGGATCGCCTCCACGGTCAGCTCGCTGTCGCCGTCGGGCGCCGTGCCGAGCACCACGCACACGTTGTCCGGCGAGCTCCAGCCGAGCGCCGAGGCCCGGGACACGGCGCCCTCGTCGGCCTCGCCGGACAGCACGGCGTTCACCACCAGCGACTCCAGCCGGGCGTCCCAGGCACCGCGTGCCTCGGCGGCCTGCGCGTACACCTGGGCCGTGGCGAAGGCGATCTCGCGGGCGTACACGAGGAGCGCCTCGCGCAGCACGGACTCGTCACCGGGCGCCACCACCTCGTCGATGGCGCTCTCCATGACCTCGATGGTGGTGCGCACCATCTCGACCGTCTGCCGCAGGGTGATCGCCCGGGTCAGCTCGCGCGGTGCGGTGCCGAACACGTCGGTGGAGATGGCCTGCGGCGCGTCCGGGTACCGGAACCACTCGGTGAAGGCCGCGATGCCGGCCTGGGCGACGAGCCCGATCCAGGACCGGTTCTCCGGGGGCATCGCCCGGTACCACGGCAGCGTCTCGTCCATGCGCGCGATGGCCTGCGCGGCGAGGCGTCCGGACGACTTCTCCAGTCGCTTCAGCGTTCCGGAGTGCGGATGGGCGTCGCGCGCGCGGGCGTCGAGCGAGTGCGGATCGGAGTTGCTGGATTCGGGTTCGGGCACGGGACAAGACTGCCTCATCCGGACGGCGGTGTGCGGCGGCGGGTCGCGTGACAGTTCGGGCGAGGCCCGGACGAAGGCCGTACGGCGCCCTGAACCGGGCTACGGTGGACCCCGTGATGGACGTACGGCGCGCCGCCGACCGCTACCGCGGAGGCGACCCGGCGGCCGGGATCGAGTCCCGGCACGCCTTCTCCTTCGGCCCGCACTACGACCCGGCCAACCTCCGCTTCGGCGCGCTCCTGGCCTGCAACGAGGAGCGGCTCGCCGCCGGCGCGGGCTTCGACGAGCACCCGCACAGCCACACCGAGATCGTGACCTGGGTGGTGGAGGGCGAGCTCACCCACCGCGACTCCACCGGCCGCGAGACCGTCGTCCGTCCCGGGGACGTGCAGCGCCTCAGCGCGGCGGGCGGCGTCCGCCACGTCGAGCGCAACGACGGCGACGAGCCCCTGGTCTTCGTCCAGATGTGGCTGGCCCCGCGCGAACCCGGCGGCGACCCGGCGTACGAGGTCGTCCGCGCCCTCGCCGACGCCAGGCCGTACGCGGTCCCTCGCGCGGGCGCGACGCTGCACGTACGGCGCCTCGCGGCGGGTGAGCGCACGCCGGTCCCGCACGCCCCGCACCTGTACGTGCACGTGGTGCGGGGCGAACTGCGCCTGGACGGCGCGGAGTTGGGTCCGGGCGACGCGGCGCGCCTCACGGACGGGCGGGGCCTGACGGCGGAGGCGGGCGCCGGCCCGGCCGAGCTGCTGCTCTGGGAGATGACCTGAGGGCCTGTGCCCTACCTCTGGCGCAGCTCCGCCAGCACCGCGTCCGTGAACGGTGTCCACGCCTCGATCGCCCACGGCCCGAAGGCCCGGTCGGTCAGCGCCACGCAGGCCGCGCCCGCGTCCGGGTCGACCCAGAGGAACGTGCCCGACTGCCCGAAGTGGCCGAAGGTCCGCGGGGAGGACGAAGTGCCCGTCCAGTGCGGGGACTTGCCGGCGCGGATCTCGAAGCCGAGGCCCCAGTCGTTGGGGTTCTGGTGGCCGTAGCCCGGCAGGACGCCCTTCGTGCCCGGGTACTGCACGGTCATCGCCTCCGCGACCGTGCGCGCGTCCAGCAGCCGGGGCGCCTGCACCTCGGCGGCGAACCGCACCAGGTCGTCCAGCGTGGAGACGCCGTCCTTGGCGGGCGAGCCGTCGAGCGTCGTGGAGGTCATGCCCAGGGGCTCCAGCACGGCCTGGCGCGCGTACTCGGCGAACGGGATGTCGGTGGCCTTCGCGATGTGGTCCCCGAGCTGCTCGAACCCGGCGTTGGAGTACAGCCGCCGCTCCCCGGGCGCGGAGGTGACCTTGTGCTCGTCGAAGGCGAGGCCCGAGGTGTGCGCCAGCAGGTGCCGGACCGTGGCGCCCTCGGGCCCGGCCGGCTCGTCCAGCTCGACGGCCCCCTCCTCGTACGCGACCAGCGCGGCGTACGCGGCGAGCGGCTTGGTGACGGAGGCCAGCGGGAACCGGTGCCCCGCGGGGCCGTGCGCTCCGGCGACGGTGCCGTCGGCGCGGACGACCGCCGCGGCGGCGGTGGGGACGGGCCAGTTCTCGATCTGCGCGAGGCTCTGCAAGGGCATGACCCGAGCCTAGGCGGACGGCAGCCGCAGCCGCATCGAGGGGTCGGGCTTGCGGACGAAGCCGAGGGAGGCGTACAGGGGTTCGGCCTCGACGGAGGCGTTGAGGTCGACGTGGACCGCGCCCCGCTCGCGGAACCACTCCAGCAGGCCCTCCATGCACGCGCGTGCGTAGCCCCGGCGGCGCGTCCCCGGGTCGGTGGCGACGCTGAAGACGTGGCCGACGGCGCCGTGGGGGTTGTCCGCGCGCCCGATCCGGTACTCCAGCGTCCCGGCGGCCAGCGCGGCGAGCGCGCCCGGCCGCCCGGGGTGGTCGACGACGAACGCGGCGAAGGAGCCGTGCGGGTCGTCGAGCCGGGCGCGCAGGGTCGGCAGGGACAGGGCGTGCCAGTCCGTGGACGGATCACCGGAGTGCACCGATTCGATCATCACCTGACGCAGCCGGAGTACCTCCGCGGCGTCCTCGTGCGTGGCACGGCGTACGAATGTCATGATCCGCACGGTAGTCACCGGGTGCCGCCGGCGTCCTCGCGATATCGCCGGAATGCGCTTGCCTGGAGTGCACTCCAAGGTCCTAGCGTGGGGGCCATGACGGTGACGGAGACCACAGGCGCGAGGGCCGACAGCTGTGCGGCCCCACCACGCGCCGGCCGGCGTCCGGACGGCGCGGACCACTACACGATCAGCGAGGTCGCCGCCTTCACCGGCCTCACGGCGCACACGCTGCGCTGGTACGAGCGGATCGGCCTCATGCCGCACGTCGACCGCTCGCACACCGGCCAGCGCCGTTACCGCAACCGTGACCTCGACTGGCTCGGCCTCGTCGGGAAACTGCGGCTGACCGGCATGCCGGTGGCGGACATGGTGCGGTACGCGGAGCTGGTGCGCGAGGGCGACCACACCTATGGCGAGCGCTTCGAGCTGCTGAAGGAGACGCGGCAGGGAGTCCTGGCGCGGATCACCGAGCTCCAGGACACCCTGGCCGTGCTCGACCGGAAGATCGACTTCTACGCGGACGCCGGGCGGGCCCTGGCGTCGGAGGGAGCTGTGCTGTGACCGGCGACAGGATCGCGACGACACGGCTGGGCGAGACCGGCCCGGAGGTCGGAGTCCAGGGCCTCGGCTGCATGGGCATGAGCTTCGCGTACGGGCCCTCGGACGCGGGGGAGTCGAGGGCCACCCTGGAACGGGCGCTGGAACTCGGCGTCACGCTCTACGACACGGCGGACGTGTACGGCGCGGGGGAGAACGAGCGGTTCCTTGCGCCGTTCCTCGCGGCGCACCGGGACGAGGTGGTGATCGCGACCAAGTTCGCCATGGCGATCCCCCGGGAGGACGTGACGCGGCGCATCATCCGCAACGACCCGCCCTACATCCGCGACGCCGTCGAGGCCAGCCTGAAGCGCCTCGGCGTGGACGTGATCGACCTCTACTACATGCACCGCCGGAACGTGGAGGTGCCGATCGAGGAGTCCGTCGGCGCCATGGCCGAACTGGTCCGCGCGGGCAAGGTGAAGCACCTGGGGCTGAGCGAGGTCACCGGCGACGAGCTGCGGGCCGCCCAGGCCGTGCACCCCGTCGCCGCCGTGCAGTCGGAGTGGTCGCTGTTCAGCCGGGACATCGAGGCGGGCGTGGTGCCGGCCGCCCGCGAGCTGGGCGTGGCCCTCGTGCCCTACTCGCCGCTCGGCCGGGGCTTCCTCAGCGGGTCCTTCGCGGACGCCGACAAGGACCTGACCGCCGACGACTTCCGCCGCGGCATGCCGCGCTTCACCGGCGACAACGCGACCGCCAACGCGTCCCTGCTGGAGCCGGTCCGCGCGGTCGCCGAGGCCCACGGCGTCTCGCCCGCGCAGGTCGCGCTGGCGTGGGTGCAGCAGCGGGCGGAGGTCCACGGCCTGCCCGTCGTGCCGATCCCGGGCACGCGGAAGCCCGGCCGGGTGGCGGAGAACGCCGCGGCCACCCGCATCGTCCTCGGCGAGGAGGATTTGGCCCTGCTGGAACCCCTCGCGGCCCGGGTGGCGGGCGACCGCTACGCCGACATGACCTTCACCTCGGCGGGCCGGGAGTAGACCCGGACGACACGGACGAAGGGCCCCGCCCCGGTCACAGTTCCGACAGCAGTTCCGTCTTCTTCGTCGTGAACTCCTCGTCCGTCACCAGCCCCGCCTGGTGCAGCTCACCGAGGTGGCGGATGCGGTCGGCGATGTCGGCCGGGTCGCGGCGGCGGACCGCTGCCTGCTCGACCGCCGCGGGCACCGGGCCCGCGGCGCGCACCGCGGCCAGCACCGCGGCGGCGAACGGCAGCGACTCGTGTACCGGGCCGTAGCCGAGCCCGAAGACGACCGCGGCCGGGTCCTGGTCGGCCTGCGCGGTCGGCGCGGCCGACGACACCGCCGACGGCACGGCCGGGTCACGGCGCAGCAGCCGCAGATGGCCCTCGAACACCTCGGGCGAGCGCCACTCGACCCCGCTCAGCTCGTGCACCGGGAAACTCTGGTCGCCCGCCTTCCACTTCGCGGAGGAGGCCCCGGTCCAGAACCACCGGAACGTCACCGACGTGCCGTCGAAGGACGCCTTCGCGTCGTACGCCTTGAACTGCCGCGGCGCTTCGGGCGGGGCCACCAGGTGGCGCTCCGCCGGTCCGTCCGCCGGAGGCAGCCGGGCCCGCAGCTCGTCCGCGTAGTACTCGGCGAGGGTCTCCCGCTCGGCCGGCAGCACGAGGCGGTACGGATCGCCCGACTCCTTCAGCTGGCCCGCGGCGGCCTCCACCAGCGGATCGGCGCCCGGCCGCGGCTCGGCGCGCAGCACTACGGTCCCGCGCCTGCCCGGCGTCAGCGTGACCCCGGCGATCGCCTCCAAGGGGATGCGGCGTTCGCCGAGCGCCTGGAAGAGCTTCGGCGTGCGGATTCCCCGTTCGAAGCGGATGAGCACGGAGTCGGACTCGAACTCCCAGGCGGCATGAAATCCGGCCAGTACATCACCCATGCGGCTCATCGTATGCGTGAGGCGCGTCTTCGTCCCCTCCTCAGGTCGGCCGTGGTTCCTTCGATTTCTACGCGCGTCAGGCGGCGGCGGTTGCGGACAGGGCCCTTCCGCACGCGTCATCCTGGTGTCCGCCGTGCGCGCAGCGGACCGCGCGATACGCGCCAACACCGATCTCGGCGAAGTTGCGCAGGCTCTCCGTACCGGGCGCGAAGTACCCCGCGTGCCCCTGCGCGCCCGCGGCCGACACCACCCGGGCCCCGAACTCCGCCGACACCGGATCGGCGCCGTGGCCGAGCCCGCCGACCTCCATGTACGGCACGTCCGCGATCCAGTCGTCGGCGTCCCGCGTCGCCCAGACGCGGGCCGAGGTGCGCAGCTGGGACACCTTCTCGACGCGCATTCCGGGACTTCCCGCGACCGCGATGTCCGTCACCCGCCCCGGCAGGGCCGGCGCGGCGATCCCGCACACCACCGAGCCGTAGCTGTGGCAGTACAGCGCGACGGGCGACCGGCCGGGCAGCCCGCGCACCAGCTGGTCCAGCCGGACGGCGCCCCGCTCGGCGCGCAGCGCGGTGGCGGCCTCCATGCCGAGCCCGCTGGGCGCGGTGTAGTCGGCCCAGGCGATCACGGCGGTGCGGGTCGCGGGATCGACCGCGCGCTCGGCCTCGTACAGGGAGCGCGCCATCCCGACGGGCGCCGAGTACGCGCGGTACGAGCGCTGGAAGGTGAGCACGTCGGTGTCGACGCCGGGCACCACCACCGAGATCCGCTCGGCCGCGTCGAGGTCGCCGAAGACCTCGGCGATCCGGCCCGAGCCCTCGGGGTCGAAGGCGAGGATCTGCCGCTCACGGTCCATCAGGTCCGCGAAGCGGTGCATCCGGCGGCCCGCCTCGTACTGGCCGAGCGAGGACAACCGGGTGTCGTGCGTGCGTTTCTCCTCGATCTCACGCTGTTGGGCGAGCGCGACGCGGTTGGCTCTGTACCGCAGGGCGACGGGGACGCCGTTCATGTTGCCGACCGCGAGCGGATAGCGGCGGACGAGACCGAGGCGCTGCGCCGTGGTGAGCGAGGCGAAGAATTCGGCCATCCGGCCCGGGGAGGAGCCGGTGTCCGGCAGCGCGCGGCCGTCGATGCGCCCGTGCTGCCACGCGGAGAGCGACGTCTGCAGGGGCGAGGACCCGCGGTGGGCGCGGATCGCGGTCCAGCCGGTGGTCGCGAGCATCACGAACACCACGGCCAACGCGAGCAACATGCGCCAGACGTTCAGTTGGGGGGAGGTGTCGAAGGAAGTCACTGGAAGGACACACTAGGAGAACGGAAGGGTCTCACGTCAATCGAGTGACCGGGATCACGTTTCGATGGAGCGAGTCGCATTCGCCCCTTTGGTCCCTCTTCGTGTCGTGCGGCACGGCGCCTCGGCCCGCACGCCCCCGTCGTCCGCCGCGGCCCGTACGTCACTTCTCGGCCGGCGCGCGGCCGGCGCGGAAGCTACGGCGCCGGGACGAGCGGCCGTCGGCTCACGGGCGGAGTCGACGCCGCTCTCCCGCGCCGGGCCCCGGAGCCGCGGTGGGGCCGCGCTCCTGCCGTGCACGGGAGGGGGCTGGTTCAAGCTGGGAAGCAGGGGTACCCGCGTTATCACGGACCCGAACTGACGGCAATGGCATGGGAGTTGATGATGGCGGGCTTCGGCAACAGCACGCGCAGGTACCCCCGCTCGAGTGGCCGTACGGGGTCACGGAGCGGGCCGGATCGCGCGACCCTGGGAATCATCGGAGCCATCTGCGCGATCGCGGGCTTCTTCGTGGCGGGCATCATCCTCGGGCCCGCGGCGGTCGTCTGCGGTTGGCTGGCCATGGGGCGCTCGTGGAACGGCAGCGCCTCCGTCCCGGCACTGATCGCCGTGGTGCTGGGCGGCATCGTCACCGTCCTGTCGATCATCGCGCTGGTCGGCGCCGCCTCCCTCGGGTTCGGAGCCTTCTGACCCACGGGAAGCCGCGCGACGAAGGGCCCCTCGGCCGCAGCCGAGGGGCCCTTCCGTGATGCTCGGACGGGGGACGGACGCTACGCGTCGCCGCCCGCGGGCCCCGGGTCCGCCGCGGCGACGTCCAGCAACTGGTACCGGTCGATGGCCTGCTTCAGCGCCGACCGGTCCACCTTCCCCTCCCGCGCCAGCTCCGTCAGCACGGCCACCACGATCGACTGCGCGTCGATGTGGAAGAACCGGCGGGCCGCCCCGCGCGTGTCGGCGAAGCCGAACCCGTCCGCGCCCAGCGAGCTGTACGTCCCCGGTACCCACCGCGCGATCTGGTCGGGAACGCTGCGCATCCAGTCGGAGACGGCCACGAACGGCCCCTCGGCACCGCTCAGCTTCCGCGTCACGTACGGGACGCGCTGCTCCTCCTCGGGGTGCAGGAAGTTGTGCTCCTCCACGGCGACCGCCTCGCGCCGCAGCTCGTTCCAGGAGGTCGCCGACCAGACGTCCGCACGGACGTTCCACTCCTCGGCGAGGATCCGCTGCGCCTCGACCGCCCACGGCACGGCGACACCGGAGGCCATGATCTGGGCCGCGATCTCGCCCTCCGTCCCCGCGCTGAAGCGGTACACGCCCTTCAGGATGCCCTCGACGTCCACGTCCTCCGGCTCGGCCGGGTGCTGGATGGGCTCGTTGTAGACGGTCAGGTAGTAGAAGACGTCCTCGCCCCCGGGATGCTGCTCGTCCCCGCCGTACATCCGGCGCAGACCGTCCTGCACGATGTGCGCGATCTCGAAGCCGAACGCCGGGTCGTACGCGACGCACGCCGGGTTCGTCGAGGCGAGCAACTGCGAGTGCCCGTCGGCGTGCTGGAGCCCCTCACCGGTCAGCGTCGTCCGGCCGGCCGTCGCGCCCAGCACGAAACCGCGCGACAACTGGTCGGCCATCTGCCAGAACTGGTCACCGGTGCGCTGGAAACCGAACATCGAGTAGAAGACGTAGACCGGGATGAGCGGCTCGCCGTGCGTGGCGTACGCCGAGCCCGCCGCGACCAGAGAGGCTGTGCAGCCCGCCTCCGAGATGCCGTCGTGCAGCATCTGCCCGGTCGGCGACTCCTTGTAGGCGAGCAGCAGTTCGCGGTCCACGGACTCGTACTGCTGCCCGAGGGGGTTGTAGATCTTCGCGCTCGGGAAGAAGGAATCCATGCCGAAGGTGCGGTACTCGTCGGGCGCGATCAGCACGAACCGCTTGCCGATCTCCTTGTCCCGCATGAGGTCCTTCAGCAGCCGTACGAACGCCATGGTGGTGGCGATGGACTGCTGGCCCGACCCCTTCTTCACGGTCGCGTACACCTTGTCGCCGGGCAGCTCCAGCGCCTTCGGCCGCACGACACGCGTCGGGACGTACCCGTCCAGCGACTTGCGCCGGTCGTGCATGTACTGGATCTCCTCCGAGTCCCGGCCCGGGTGGTAGTACGGCGGCAGGCCGGACTCCAGCTCCTCGTCCGGGATCGGCAGGTGCAGGCGGTCGCGGAAGCCCTTGAGGTCGGCGACGGTGAGCTTCTTCATCTGGTGCGTGGCGTTGCGGCCCTCGAAGTTGGGGCCCAGCGTCCAGCCCTTGACCGTCTTGGCCAGGATGACCGTCGGCTGTCCCTTGTGCTCGACGGCCGCCTTGTACGCCGCGAAGATCTTCCGGTGGTCGTGACCGCCGCGGCCCAGGTACAGGATCTGGTCGTCGGTCATGTCCGAGACCATCGCCCGCAGCCGGTGGTCGTCGCCGAAGAAGTGGTCGCGGATGTACCCGCCGGTCTCGGTGGCGTACGTCTGGAACTGGCCGTCCGGCGTGGTGTTCATCCGGTTGACCAGCACGCCGTCCCGGTCCTGCGCCAGCAGCGGGTCCCAGGACCGGTCCCAGACCAGCTTGATGACGTTCCAGCCGGCGCCCCGGAAGACCGACTCCAGCTCCTGGATGATCTTCCCGTTGCCGCGCACCGGGCCGTCCAGGCGCTGGAGGTTGCAGTTGACGACGAAGGTCAGGTTGTCGAGGCCCTCGCGGGCGGCGATGGACAGCTGCCCCAGCGACTCCGGCTCGTCCATCTCCCCGTCGCCGAGGAAGGCCCACACATGGCTCCTGGAGGTGTCCGCGATCCCGCGGGCCTCCATGTAACGGTTCATCCGGGCCTGGAAGATCGCGCCGATCGGGCCGAGTCCCATCGACACGGTCGGGAACTCCCAGAAGTCGGGCATCGACCGCGGGTGCGGATAGCTCGACAACGCGTGCGGCGCCTTCGACTTCTCCTGCCGGAAGCCGTCGAGGTGCTGCTCGCTCAGCCGGTCCAGGAGGAAGGCGCGGGCGTAGATGCCGGGGGAGGCGTGCCCCTGGAAGAAGACCTGGTCGCCCCCGTCCCCCCGGTCCTTGCCACGGAAGAAGTGGTTGAAGCCCACGTCGTACAGCGAGGCGGAGGAGGCGAACGTCGCGATGTGACCGCCGACCCCGATGCCCGGGCGCTGGGCCCTGGACACCATCACGGCGGCGTTCCACCGGGTGGCGTTGAGGATCCGGCGCTCGATCTCCTCGTTGCCCGGGAAGAACGGTTCGTCCTTGGTGGCAATGGTGTTGACGTAGTCGGTGCTGCGCATCTCGGGCACGGCCACGCGCTTCTCGCGGGCGCGCTCGATCAGCCGGAGCATCAGATAGCGGGCCCGCTCACGGCCGCGTTCGTCGACGGCGGCGTCGAGCGAGTCCAGCCACTCCTGGGTCTCCTCGGGGTCGAAGTCAGGGACCTGGCTCGGAAGGCCGCCAATGATGATCGGGTTGCGATCGGCTCCGGAAACCACGCTGTTCCTTCACTGTCAGAGGGGCACGCTTCTGTCTGTGCCTGCACCGTTTCCCATCGTGTACCTCGGGAAGGCGCACGTCATCTCTACCGTGGGGTAGTGGAAACGTTCGCGCGGGCGCCGGGGACGGGCCCGGCAAAACGCAACGATACGCCCGCGTCGTGACGTGTTCCGCAAAGGCATTCGAGTCTCGTACCCTCGAAGGACTGGTGAATGCACATACCGGGCAGAACGGTGGGGTGTGAGGCACTCTTGGTGGTAATTCCACTGCTGGAGTTGCGGTGACACGGCCGGGATCGTCACCGTTTCGGCGGTCTCGAAGGCTGGGTACTTGCGCGATCCGTCCCGCCCGTGTGGACTACGGCCAAGCCTCGCGCACGCGCGTGGCTGAACTTCCCCGGGGGCGACCCCACCCGAACATGATCAGGAGGCAACCCGTGAGCGCGACCGCGGACCACGCGGAGGAGCGGACGAACCCTGCCGCAAGGCTGGGGTTCCAGCCCGAGCAGGTGGTCCAGGAGATCGGCTTCGACGACGACGTCGACCAGGAGCTCCGCGAGGCCATTGAGGAAGTAGTCGGCAGCCCGCTCGTCGACGAGGAATACGACGACGTGGCCGACGCCGTGGTGCTGTGGTTCCGCGACGATGACGGCGACCTGACGGATGCGCTGGTGGACGCCACCACGTACATCGAAGAGGGTGGCTCGATCCTGCTGCTGACGCCGAAGACGGGCCGCGACGGTTACGTGGAGCCGAGTGACATCTCGGAAGCCGCGACGACCGCCGGGCTGTCCGCGTCGAAGAGCGTCAGCGTCGGCAAGGACTGGAGCGGCAGCCGGCTGGTGACGCCGAAGGCGGCCAAGACGAAGCGGTGACGCTCCGCGGGCGGACCGGGCCGTCCCCGGGGCTCACGCCCCGGCCCTGCCCGGCCGCCCGCAGACTTCTTCCGGGATACTCCGGGAGCACACCCGCACCCGCTCCGCGTGCCCCGGCCCGGTGCCCCCGGGCCCTGCCCGGCCTTCCCGGCCGCGCCCGCAGCCGTGCCCCTGCACCGGCAGTCGTGCCCACGCATCCGCTCCGGCCCGCTCACCCGCCCGGAGCAATCCCCGACCCCTGGTCGCACCCGTCCGTCGTGCGCGGTGGGGTCCGCCGGCGTGAGCCACGAGGGTGACCTCCCGCGATGGGGTGTGCCGGCGCTGCGTAGGGTGGCCTCAACGGAACAGCCCAGGGAAGGGAACGCGGAACCATGGCGATCCAGGCCGGCGAGCAGGCTCCCGAGTTCGAGCTCAAGGACAACCACGGCGCCACCGTGCGGCTCTCGGACCACCGCGGCGCGAAGAACGTGGTGCTGCTGTTCTACCCGTTCGCCTTCACCGGCGTGTGCACCGGCGAGCTGCGCGAGCTCCAGGAGAACCTGCCGCGGTTCGTGGACGAGAACACCCGGCTGCTCGCCGTGTCCAACGACTCCATCCACACCCTGCGCGTCTTCGCCGAACAGGAGGACCTGGAGTACCCGCTGCTCTCCGACTTCTGGCCGCACGGCGCCGTCTCGCGCGCGTACGGCGTCTTCGACGAGGAGAAGGGCTGCGCGGTCCGCGGCACCTTCATCATCGACAAGAAGGGTGTCGTCCGTTGGAGGGTCGTCAACGCCCTCCCGGACGCCCGGGACCTGAACGAGTACGTCAAAGCCCTCGACACCTTGTGATTTCTCACTCCCGGGGCCTGCGACGGGTGGGAACCCGTCATTAGGATCGACTCGTAGATCCTGGGCAACGCACGACGGGGCTTCGCCCCTGGACACCAAATGGGAGGACCCGTGGGAGTCAGCCTCAGCAAGGGCGGCAACGTATCACTGACCAAGGAGGCCCCGGGCCTGACCGCGGTCATCGTCGGTCTGGGGTGGGACGTCCGCACCACGACCGGCACCGACTTCGACCTGGACGCCAGCGCCCTGCTGATCGACGCGTCCGGCAAGGTCGGCAGCGACCAGAACTTCGTGTTCTTCAACAACCTCAAGAGCCCGGACGGCTCGGTCGAACACACCGGCGACAACCTCACCGGTGAGGGCGAGGGCGACGACGAGCAGATCAAGGTCAACCTCGCCGGGGTCCCGGCCGAGATCGAGAAGATCGTCTTCCCGGTCTCCATCTACGACGCCGAGAACCGCCAGCAGTCCTTCGGCCAGGTGCGCAACGCGTTCATCCGCGTGGTCAACCAGGCCGGCGGCGCCGAGATCGCCCGCTACGACCTGTCCGAGGACGCCTCGACCGAGACCGCCATGGTCTTCGGCGAGCTGTACCGCCACGGCGCGGAGTGGAAGTTCCGGGCCATCGGCCAGGGCTACGCCTCCGGCCTGCGCGGCATCGCCCAGGACTTCGGTGTGAACGTCTGACCGGCAGCACCCGGCACGCAGAGCACGTACCCGTCCGGCGCCGCACCTCGTCGAGTGCGGCGCCGGACGCGCTCACCACACGAACACTCCGACTCCGGGGAGGACCCGCACCATGGGCGTCACGCTCGCCAAGGGAGGCAACGTCTCCCTCTCCAAAGCCGCGCCGAACCTCACCAAGGTGACGATCGGGCTCGGCTGGGACGTCCGCACCACCACGGGCGCCGACTTCGACCTGGACGCCAGCGCCCTGCTGTGCAGCGGGGGCCGGATCCTCGGCGACGAGTGGTTCGTCTTCTACAACAACCTGACCAGCCCGGACGGCTCCGTGGAGCACACCGGCGACAACCTCACCGGTGAGGGCGACGGGGACGACGAGTCCATCATCGTCGACCTGTCCAAGGTGCCGGCCAACTGCGACAAGATCGTCTTCCCGGTCTCCATCCATGCCGCCGACGAGCGCGGCCAGGCCTTCGGGCAGATCAGCAACGCCTTCATCCGGGTCGTCGACCAGGCCGACGGGCGGGAGCTCGCGCGCTACGACCTGAGTGAGGACGCCTCCACGGAAACCGCCATGATTTTCGGAGAGGTTTACCGGCATGGCGGTGAGTGGAAGTTCCGTGCTGTCGGACAGGGGTACGCGTCCGGACTCCGGGGCATCGCTCTAGACTTCGGGGTCAACGTTTCGTAATACCGCGCACGGCGCGGGGGAACCCCGTTTACATACGATTGGGTAGCCAGTGGTACTGAAAACCTTCGGCTGGTCGTTCGCGGTCACCGCGCTCGGCCTGGTCGCAGCGGTGTTCTACGGAGGGTGGGCCGGCTTCGGTGTCGTGGCCATCCTGTCCATCCTCGAGATCTCGCTGTCCTTCGACAACGCCGTTGTCAACGCCGGAATCCTGAAGAAGATGAATGCCTTCTGGCAGAAGATCTTCCTCACCATCGGCATCCTGATCGCCGTCTTCGGCATGCGGCTGGTCTTCCCCGTCGTCATCGTCGCCATCAGCGCCCAGCTCGGCCCGATCGAGGCCGTCGACCTCGCGCTCAACGACAAGGACCAGTACCAGCAGTACGTCACCGACGCGCACCCGGCGATCGCCGCGTTCGGTGGCATGTTCCTGCTGATGATCTTCCTGGACTTCCTCTTCGAGGACCGTGAGCACAAGTGGCTGGCCTGGCTGGAGCGGCCGCTGGCCAAGCTCGGCCGGATCGACATGCTCTCGGCCTGCATCGCGATGATCGTCCTGCTGATCACCGCGATGACCTTCGCCACCCACGCCCACCAGCACGGCGGCACCCACGTCGACAAGGCGCAGACGGTCCTGATCTCCGGCCTGGCGGGCCTGATCACCTATCTGGTCGTCGGCGGCCTGTCCGGCTTCTTCGAGGAGAAATTGGAGGAGGGCGAGGAGCGCGAGCACGAGGCCGAGGAGGAGGCCAAGCGGCAGGGCAAGCCGGTCTCGGCGGTGAAGCTGGCCGGCAAGGCGGCCTTCTTCATGTTCCTCTACCTCGAGGTCCTGGACGCCTCCTTCTCCTTCGACGGCGTCATCGGCGCCTTCGCCATCACCAACGACATCGTGCTGATGGCGCTGGGCCTGGGCATCGGCGCCATGTACGTCCGCTCCCTCACCGTGTACCTGGTGCGCCAGGGCACCCTGGACGACTACGTCTACCTGGAGCACGGCGCGCACTACGCGATCGGTGCGCTCGCGGTGATCCTGCTGGTGACCATCCAGTACGAGATCAACGAGATCATCACCGGTCTCGTCGGCGTGGTCCTGATCGGCGCGTCCTTCTGGTCCTCCGTCCGCCGCAACAAGGCACTCGCGGCCGCCGAGGGAAAAGCTGACTCCTCCAAGGCGGAGGTGTCCTCCGGCGTCTGACCCGGTCACGAGACCGGTGTGAACAGTGGAGGTCCGGTTCGCTCCGGAGCGTCGGAGCCACGTGTCGACTGCGCCCCGTTCCCGCGGGTGTGAACGGGACCGGGGTGAGGAACGCTTCGAACGGGGCGGCCACCGGGGATCGCTCCCCGGTGGCCGCCCCGCGGCGGTCCACCACGGCACACCGGTACGGACACGGACAGCATGGGGGCGGGAGATGGGCTTCCTGGACAGCCTGCGCGGCAGCCGCGCGGCGGAATTCGACGCCGGCAACGCGGCGACCAACTCGATCGAACTCACCAAACGGCACCAGCGGGTCTCGCTCACCAAACAGGGCGCGGCGACCGGCCACCTACGCATCAACCTCTCCTGGCGGATGCGCACCTCCGACATAGGCATCCGGCGCCCGAGCCTGCTGCGCCACCCCTTCCAGGCGCTCAAGCCGGACGAGGTCCAGGGCCACACCCAGAGCATGGTCAACGTCGACCTCGACCTCGGCGTCATGTACGAGATGCAGAGCGGCACCAAGGGCGTGGTCCAGCCGCTCGGCGGCTTCCTGGGCGACACCAACGCCCCGCCGTACGTGAAGCTCAGCGGTGACGACCGGTTCGGCTCCGGGACCGGCGAGACGGTGTACGTCAACCTCGACCACCGCGACGCCATCAAGCGGCTCCTGGTGTTCGTCTACATCTACGACCAGACCCCGGCCTTCGACCGTACCCAGGCCTCCGTCACGCTCTACCCGAGCAACGGCCCGCGGATCGAGATCAACCTCGACGAGCGCCAGCCCGAGGCGCGGTCCTGCGCGGTGGTGATGATCGAGAACGTCAAGGACGAGATCGTCGTCCGCCGCGAGGTGAAGTACGTGTACGGCTTCCAGGGGGAGCTCGACCGCCTGTACGGGTGGGGACTGCAGTGGGGGCGCGGCCACAAGACGAAGGCGGACCGCTGACGGCTACCGGCTGCCGGTCGCGGTGCTGCCGGTCACGGTCCTAGCGGCCGATGAACTGCGGCCCCTGCGGCGGGAGGGTGAAGTCCGGGTCCGGCAGGGCTCCGGTGGGCTGCGGGTAGCCGTACGCCGGGGCCGCGCCCGAGGTCACGGGCGGCTGCTGCGGGTGCGGATAGCCGTAGGCGGGGCGCTCCGCCTGTGCGGCGGCCGGCTGCGGATAGCCGTACGCGGGCCGGCCCGTCGGCTGGGTGGGCGCCGCCGGGGGATAGCCGTAAGCCGGCTGCTGGGGCACCCCCGACGTGGGCTGCTCCGGGGGGAGGGGCACGGAGGCGTCCGGAGCCTGCGTCTCGGCGGCCTGGGACTCGGCGGACTGCGCGGCGGGGGCCTGCAGCTCGTATGCCTGCGCGGCCGCCTCCGACTGCGCGGCGGCCTCGGCCTGCGCGGCGGCTTCTGACTCGTCCACCGAGATGCCGAAGTCCGTCGCGAGCCCCTGCAGACCGTTGGTGTAGCCCTCGCCGAGCGCGCGGAACTTCCAGCCGCCGCCGCGCCGGTACAGCTCCCCGCAGATCAGCGCAGTCTCCTCGCCGGTCTCCGGCGCGATGTCGAAGTACGCGAGCGGTTCCGCGTCGGCCACGGTGGCGTCGTACAGCAGGATGCGCAGCGACTGTACGCGGTCGAAGGTGACGTCGTCGGCCGAGGCGACCAGCAGAATCTGTCCGACGGCGGGCTCGACCCCCGCCAGATCGGTCTGGATCGTGTCGGTCAGGCCCTCGGCGACGCGCTTCTTGCCGAGCCGCCAGACCTTGCCGGAAGGATGGCGAGGCTGGTTGTAGAAGACGAAGTCCTCGTCGGACCGTACGCGGCCGTCGGTGCCGAGGAGCAGCGCCGAGGCATCGACGTCCGGGACGCCCTGCCCGGTCGTCCAGCGCAGCACGGCGCGCACCGCCGTGGCGTCCAGCGGGACGTTCGACCCCTTCAGCATCGCGTGCGTCATGCGGTCATCCTGCCTCCTCGGTCCTGGTCACGACAACGCGGGGGGCGGGTATATCCAGGCCGGGCCGACCGGTTCCGGTGGGGTTGTGCAGGTGCGCGTTACCGGAACTTCATGCCCTGCGGGAACCACCGACATGGAACCCTACGTACTATTACCGGCCACTCGTTCGACAGGCCGACCAGCCGCCACCAGGGACTCACATGCGTCATTTCGGGTACCTCCCGCCTGAGGAGCGTCAGCGCCTCTTCCACCAGGAGCCGGCCGTCTTCACCGCCGACTCCCCGTCCCGCGTCCTCGCGGCGGCTCTCGGGGCCACCCTCTACAGTCCCGCCACCCGTCCCCGGCTGGCCGACGACGTGATCAAGCAGGCCGGGCGCGGGGTGGTCTCCATGGTGCTCTGCCTGGAGGACTCCATCGACGACGCCGAGGTCCCGGGCGCCGAGGAGAACCTCGTCCGGCAGTTCGCCGACCTCGCCACCCGGCCGACGGCGGACCTCCCCCTCCTGTTCGTCCGGGTCCGCGCCCCCGAGCAGATACCCGACCTCGTACGGCGCCTCGGTACGGACGTACGGCTGCTGTCCGGTTTCGTACTGCCGAAGTTCACCGAGGAGCGGGGCGTGCCGTTCCTGGAGGCGCTCACCGCGGCCGAGGCGGCCTGCGGACGGCGGCTGTTCGCGATGCCCGTGCTGGAGTCGCCCGACCTGCTGTACCTGGAGACGCGCGTCGCGGCCCTGCAGGGCATCGCCCGCACCGTCGACAAGTACCGCGACCGGGTGCTCGCGCTGCGCCTCGGCGTCACCGACTTCTGCTCCTCGTACGCGCTGCGCCGGGCGCCCGACATGACCGCCTACGACGTGCGGATCGTGGCGTCGGTGATCGCGGACGTGGTCAACGTGCTGGGCCGGGCGGACGGCACCGGCTTCACGGTGACCGGGCCCGTGTGGGAGTACTTCCGGGTCTCCGAGCGCGTCTTCAAGCCCCAGCTGCGGCACAGCCCCTTCCTGGAGCAGCAGGCCGTCGGCCTGCGCCAGGCGCTGCTGGAGCACGCGATGGACGGCCTGCTGCGGGAGATCGCCCTGGACCAGGCCAACGGCCTCCTCGGCAAGACCTGCATCCACCCCTCGCACGTGCTGCCCGTGCACGCGCTGTCGGTG
Organism: Streptomyces sp. CRN 30; assembly: GCF_034105845.1. Taxonomy (NCBI): domain Bacteria; kingdom Bacillati; phylum Actinomycetota; class Actinomycetes; order Kitasatosporales; family Streptomycetaceae; genus Streptomyces; species Streptomyces sp. CRN 30. Next base: position 54,612 of record NZ_JAVRHI010000442.1, read on the forward strand.
GTCAGCCACGAGGAGTTCAGCGACGCGCAGGACATCCTCCGGCCCGAGCGCGGCGGCGGAGGCGTGCTGCGGTCCGCGTACACGAACAAGATGAACGAGGTGAAGCCGCACCGCGCCTGGGCCGAGCGCCTCCTGCAGCGCGCCGAGGTGTTCGGCGTCGCCAACGAGGACATCGGCTTCGTGGACCTGCTGGCGGCGGGGCAGCGGGCCGCCTGACGGCCCCTGGGGCGTACGCGCGTATGAGCGTACGCGCGTACGACAAAGCCGACGTATCCGCCGACGTACTCGTCGACGTATCTGCAAGGAACCGATGAACAACAACGAGGTCTGGTCCGGGACCTGGGTCGCCGAGCGGCTCGGAGTCGAACTGGCCGGTGAAGACGGTGGCAACGGCGACATCGGTGACAACGGTGACAACGGTGACCGGCTGCGCGGTCTGCTCGGGCTCGCGCTCCGGCGCAACCCCAAGCGCGCGCACCTCCTGGTGTCGAACGTGCTCGGCAAGCACGTACCCCAGTCGCCGTCCGTCGTGTACGGGCACGGGGTCGCCCTCGGACGCCGGGTGCGCGCACTGCTCGGCGACCGGGAGGCGGCCGCGGCCGTGGTCCTTGGGTACGCGGAGACAGCCACCGGCCTCGGGCACTCGGTCGCCGACGGGGTGGGCCTCGCGCCGTACCTCCACTCCACCCGGCGGCCCGTCGCGGGCGTGGCCCGGGCCGGCGGCTTCGAGGAGTCGCACTCCCACGCCACCTCCCACCTGCTGCTGCCCGAGGACCCGGCGCTGCTCGCGGGCGACGGGCCGCTGGTGCTGGTCGACGACGAGTTCTCCACCGGCAACACGGTCCTGAACACCATCCGCGAGCTGCACGGGCGCTATCCGCGCGGGCGGTACGTGATCGTGGCGCTCGTCGACATGCGGTCGGCGGCGGACCTCGGGCGCCTGGACGAGTTCGCGCGTGAGATCGGCGCCCGCGTGGACCTGGTGGCGGCGGCCTCGGGGACCGTACGGCTCCCTGAGGGCGTGCTGGAGAAGGGACGGGCGCTGGTGGCGGAGCACGAGGCGGCCGAGGCCGTCCCTACGACCGCGGCGGCACCGTCGGTCACCCGCGTCGAGCTCGGCTGGCCCCACGGCGTCCCCGACGGCGGCCGGCACGGCTTCACCCCCGCGCACCGTACGGTCCTGGAGGACACGCTGCCCGCCATGGCGGGCAGGATCGCGGACGCCCTCCCGGCCGGGACGCTCCGTGTGCACGTGCTCGGCTTCGAGGAGCTGATGTACGCGCCGTTGCGGCTGGCGGTGGAGCTGGAGCGGCAGATCGGTGCCGGCGCCGGTACTGGTGCGGAGGCCGCTGCCGGTACTGGTGCGGAGGCCGGCGCCGGTACTGGTGCCGAGGTGCGCTACTCCACCACCACCCGCTCACCCGTCCTCGCGGTCGACGACCCCGGCTACGCGATCCGCAGCCGTCTCGTCTTCCCCGCCCACGACGACCCCGCCGACGGCCCCGGTGAGCGCTACGCCTACAACGTAGCGGGCGCCGGCTTCGACGCGGTCGTCGCCGTCGTCGACTCGGCTGCCGACACCCCGGCCCTGCACGCCCCCGACGGCCTGCTCGCCCGGCTGGCCGCGCACGTCCCGCACGTCCTGCTCGCGGTCCTCCCCTCGTACGTCCCCGCGCCCGCGCACGCCCCTGCGCACGCCCCCGAAAGGCTCCCCATGCTGCCCGAGCCCCTCCGCGGCCCCGCCTTCTCCTCGTACGCGCCCGACGAGGTCGGCTGGCTGCTGCAGGACCTCTCGGACGTCACATTGGAAGCGCCCACCGAGGAGCGCGAGGAGGCCGTCCAGAGCGGGGGAGCGCACTACGCGGAGTCGCTGCCGGTGGAGTACCAGCCCAGCGAGCAGTACCAGGCGCTCTTCCACAGCGCCCTGGACGCCTCCGCCGCGCGCATCGCCCGGGCCGTGGGCGTGGTCACCGAGACCGTGCTGGCGGAGAGGTCGCCGCGGCCCGTGCTGGTCTCCCTCGCCCGCGCCGGCACCCCCGTCGGCGTCCTGATGCGCCGCTGGGCGCTGCACCGGCACGGCCTCGACCTGCCGCACTACGCCGTCTCCATCGTGCGCGGCCGCGGCATCGACGCCAACGCGCTGCGCTGGCTGGCCGCGCACCACGACCCGGCCGACGTGGTGTTCGTCGACGGCTGGACCGGGAAGGGTGCCATCACCCGGGAACTCGCGGAGGCCGTACGGGACTTCGAGGTGTCCGACGGCACCACCGGCTTCGACCCGGAGATCGCGGTCCTCGCCGACCCCGGCTCCTGCGTGCGCACCTACGGCACCCGCGAGGACTTCCTCATCCCGTCCGCCTGCCTCAACTCCACGGTCTCCGGGCTGGTCTCGCGCACCGTGCTCCGCGCGGACCTGGTCGGCCCGGACGACTACCACGGTGCGAAGTTCTACCGCGACCTCGCCGGCGCCGACGTGTCGAACGACTTCCTGGACGCCGTCTCGGCCCGCTTCACCGAGGTCGCGGACGCGGTGGACGCCAAGGCCGAGGAACTGCTCTCCGCCGACCGCACCCCCACCTGGGAGGGCTGGGCGGCCGTCGAGCGGATCAGCGAGGAGTACGGCATCCACGACGTCAACCTCGTGAAGCCGGGCGTCGGCGAGACCACCCGCGTCCTGCTGCGCCGCGTTCCGTGGAAGATTCTCGCGCGGGCCGGCGCGGGCGCCGACCTCGACCACGTACGCCTGCTGGCCGAACAGCGCGGGGTACCGGTGGAGGAGGTCGACGGCCTCCCGTACACCTGTGTGGGGCTGATCCACCCCCGGTACACACGGGGCGCCACCGGCGCCGACGGAAAGGCGGTGGCCGTCTGATGGCCGGCCAGGTGACGGAGGACGCCCTCCAGGTGACCCAGGTGTCCCAGGTGACCCAGGTGACGAACGGCGCCGTCCTGGTGGCGAGCGACCTCGACCGTACGCTCATCTACTCGACCGCCGCGCTGGCGCTCACCGCGCCCGACCCGGAGGCGCCCCGGCTGCTCTGCGTGGAGGTGTACGAGGGCAAGCCGCTGTCGTACCTGACGGAGACCTCCGCCGCGCTGCTCACCGAGCTCGGGGAGGCGGCGGTGTTCGTGCCGACCACGACCCGGACGCGCGCGCAGTACCAGCGGATCAACCTGCCGGGCCCGGCACCGAAGTACGCGATCTGCGCGAACGGCGGCCACCTGCTCGTGGACGGGGTCTCGGACCCGGACTGGCACGCGCGCGTCCTGGCCCGGCTCGCCGACGAGTGCGCCCCGCTGGACGAGGTGCGCGCCCACCTGGAGGCCACCGCCGATCCGCTCTGGACGCGCAAGCACCGGGTGGCGGAGGACCTGTTCGCCTACCTCGTCCTCGAACGTGAGCTGCTGCCCGAGGACTGGGTCAAGGAGCTCGCCGTCTGGGCCGAGAACCGTGGCTGGACGGTCTCCCTCCAGGGCCGCAAGCTCTACGCCGTGCCGAAGCCGCTCACCAAGAGCGCGGCGATGCGGGAGGTGGCCCGCCGCACCGGTGCCGGGCTGACGCTCGCGGCCGGGGACTCCCTGCTGGACGCCGATCTGCTGCTGGCGGCGGACCGCGGCTGGCGCCCGGGGCACGGGGAGCTCGCCGACAGCGGCTGGGCGGCCCCCACGGTCACCGCGCTGCCGGAACGGGGGGTGGCCGCGGGGGAGCGGATCCTGCGGGAGTTCCTCAGCGCCTGCCGTTAGACGACGAGGCGGCCGTGTCGCTCCCGACCGTGCCGACGGTGCCGTCCGTGCCGGCCGAGTCGCTCCCGCCGCCGCGACGGCGGGAGCCGGGTCCCTTCTTGAACAGCCGCAGGACCACGAAGGCCAGTACGGCGAGGACGGCGAGGCCCAGTACGACCTTCGAGTAGGCGGAGACGATCGACACCACCTCTCCCCAGTTCTCGCCGAGGAAGTAGCCGGCGAGGACGAAGATCAGGTTCCAGATGGCACTGCCGAGGGTGGTGAGCAGGGTGAACGTGGGCAGCGGCATGCGTTCCACACCGGCCGGCACGGAGATCAGGCTGCGGAAGACCGGGATCATCCGGCCGAAGAAGATCGCCTTGGTGCCGTGCTTGAGGAACCACGCCTCGGTCTTCTCGATGTCCGAGACCTTCACCAGGGGCAGACGTCCCGCGATGGCGACGGTGCGGTCACGGCCGAGGAGCGCGCCGACACCGTAGAGCGCGATGGCGCCGATGACCGAGCCGGCGGTGGTCCACAGCAGGGCCGCGATCAGGTTCATGTCGCCCGTGCTCGCCGCGAACCCGGCGAGCGGGAGGATGATCTCGCTGGGCAGGGGTGGGAACAGGTTCTCCAACGCGATCAGCAGCCCGGCGCCGGGCGCGCCGAGCGTCTCCATGAGGTCGCTGATCCACTGCGGTGCGGGGCCGGCCTCCGCCGCCATGACTGTCATACGACAACGGTAGGTGCGTGAAGCTGAAGGGGAGCTGAGGATTCCGTCACCCTGCCCCAGCGGCAACAGCCTCAGCCTCGACGACTTCAGCCGCAGCAGCCCCCACCGCAGCAACCGCCACCGCCACCGCCGCCGCCCGTCGGACGGGACGCGGCGGCCGGAGCGGAGGCCGAGCCGCCCACCGCCACCGTCGACAGGAGCTTGACCGTGTCGGCGTGACCGGCGGGGCAGTCGGCGGGCGCGGCGGACTCCGCCATGGGACGGCTCAGTTCGAAGGTGTCGCCGCAGGTCCGGCAGCGGTACTCGTAGCGAGGCATGCGGACAGGTTAGCGGGGCGCACCGACACTCAGGAGGCCTCGAGCGCTCGGGAGGCCGAGACGGAGCTCGGGGGAGGCCCCGTGCGCTCAGGAGGCTCCCGCGCCGCGGTCCTCGCGGATCCGGTTCACGACCCGGGCCACGTTCGCCCGCACCGCCTCCGTCTCCGTCAGGAAGTGCCAGTAGTCGGGGTGCCGTCCCTCCAGTGTGGCGATCGCGCGCTCCAGCCGGGCGACGGAGTCGTCGAGCGGGCGCGCGTGCCGCGGATCGGGGGTGGCCCGGCCCGCCATGGCCAGCCGCTGGGCGTCACGGATCGCGAACCGGGTCCGCTCGATCTCCTGCTGCGGGTCCTTCTGTACGGCGTTCAGCCGCTGCAGCCGGTCGCCCGCCGCGGAGACGGCCTCGTCCGTGGCGTTCAGCAGCGCCCGTACGGTCGACAGCAGGGCGGTGGCGTCCGGCCAGCGCTGCTCGTCGCGTGCGGCCCGGGCCTCCACGAGCTTCCCCTCGGCCTGCCGTACGTCCCGCGCGGCCTGGTCCGGCACGTTCTGCAGGTCCTGCCAGCAGGCGGCCGAGAACCGCCGGCGCAATTCGCTGAGCACCGGTTCCACCTGCTCGGAACGCGTGGTCAGCGCCTGCGCGCGGGTGCGCAGCGACACCAGCCGGCGGTCTATCTCGGCGGCCCGCTCCGGCAGCCGCTCGGCCTCCGCGCGCACCGCCTCGGCCTCCCGTACGACCCGGTCGGCGCGCTCCAGGGTCCCCGGCACACCGTGCTGTCCGGCGCCCTGGTTGAGCTTGGTCAGCTCGGGGGCGAGGGCGGCCAGCCGGGCGGCGAGGTCGTCGGCCTCCAGTCCCGACCCCCGTACGGAGTCGAGGGCGCCCGTGGCGGCGAGCAGGGCCTGGCGGGCGCGTTCGACCGCCGGGGCGAGCCGGGCCAGCTGGGTCTCGGCCTTGCCGAGCAGCGGCCCGAGCCCGGCGGCGAAACGGTCCAGCTCCTCCTTGACCCGCCCGAGCTCGTCCTTCGCGGCGGTCAGCTCGGCACGGGCGCGGGAGGCGGCGGAGGACTCCAGGTCGTCCCGGTCGAGATCATGGGCGTCCACGGCCTCGATGTACCGATGACTGGCCTCGTCGATCCGCCGCCCCAGCGCCTCGAACCCGGAGACGGCACGGCGGGCATCGGGGGAATCATCGACAGCGCTGATCGTCTCTATGGAGATCCGCAGATCGCGCTGGGCGGTGTCGAGCTCGTAGAACGCGGCCGCGGCGGCGTCCTTCGCGGCCTGCGCCTCGGCCCGCTGGTTCTCGGCCCGCCCCCCGAACCACCGTCGCGTCCCGCCACCCGTGAAGGCCGCGGGCAGGGTGAGCAGTGCGAGCACGGGAACGGCCGCCACGAGGGTCAGCAGGTCACGGGCACCCGCGCCACCACCGGACCCGCGACGCGGACCGCCGGGCCCACCAGCCGAACCAACTACACTTCTCGGACTTCGTGCCTGCGGGAGTCCGGACCGGCGACGTGCTGCGCGACGCGCCCATGGCGCAAACGGCGTGTACGGCTGCGAAGGTATCGCCGTCACATCCCTCTCCCGTGCTGTGATCCGCCCTGCCCGAATTCATTCTCCCACTGGACAAGGACGAACACACGGGTCGTTCAGTTCGCCGTGCGCACCTTGATCGATCCGTCGTTCGTCCGAGCGGTGACCACATGGTCGCTGGACTCGTCGCGGGGCACGGACACGTCGACCGACCCGTCGGAGCTCTCGGCCGTCACGCGGTACGTCTCCTGGGGCAGCGCTATATCGACGGAGCCGTCGGCGCTGCGGGCCTCCAGCAGGTCCGGCACGGCCCGCAACTCGAGCCGGACGGACCCGTCCTCCGTACGGGCCTTGACGCTCGGCGCCTCGATCCCCTCCGCGCGCACGGCCCCGTCCTCGCTGTCCACCTCCAGCGGCCCGCTGCTGTCCGAGACCCGCACCGACCCATCGGCCGTACTGATGCGCAGCGCCTCCTCGAACCCCTTGGCGGTGACACTCCCGTCCGTGCTCTTCACCGTGACGGCGACACCGCGCGGCACCTCGACCCGATGCCTGGCCGAGCAACTGGTGATGAACCCCCGGCACTTCGTACGCAGCTCGAGCCGGTCGTCCTCCATCCCCCAGGACACGCCGGCACTCCCCACGACGGCACGACCCGCGAACCACCGGGTCACCCGCACCTCGCCCACGTCGGCGGGCACGAGCTCCAGCGCGGAGTCATCGGAATCAATGGTGAGGGCACGCCCCTGGAGGGCGAAGGACCGCTGCTCCGGATCACTGTCCTCCCCGGCCTCGGCACCGCACGCGGCGAGCGCCCCCACGAGCACCGCGACCACTCCGGTGACGGCGCCCGCCCGGACACGCCTTGTACGAACCATGAGAACTTCCCCCTGAACCATTGACGTGCATCAACCTGCGAGAGAACGGGGATCCAAGACCAGCTCCCCCGACGTCTCCGACGCTACGGCCCGTCTCGACCCACCAGAATCCGGCCCACTCCCCGAAGCAGGGTGGGGTTAACCCCCGCATCGCCCTCGCCGTGACGCACTCCCACCCCCACCTCGGGTTTGCAGGGCACGCCCTCGGGCCATGTAGGCTGTCGACTCGTCCCGGGCGCGTAGCTCAGCGGTAGAGCGCCGCCCTTACAAGGCGGATGTCGGCGGTTCGAAACCGTCCGCGCCCACCGGGGAAAGGCCCCCAGCCGATCATGGCTGGGGGCCTTTGACATCCAGGATTGACATCAACGCCGCTGGATCGGCGCCAGGTCAGTGCCGGGGACTACTCGCGCTGGAGACGCCGCACGAGCAGCCGGTCCATGTGGCTGACAGCCTCGCGCTGGGTGTCCTGCACCACGTGCGTGTAGACGTTCATCGTGACGGCGATCTGACTGTGCCCGAGGATCTCCATCACGACGCGCGGAGCCACCCCGGCCGCGGTGAGCAGGGTCGCCGTCCCGTGCCGGGCATCGTGCAGCCGGACCACCCGCAGCCCCGCGTTCTTGGCGACCCGGGTGAAGGACCGGTAGACGTTGCGCGGCTCGATCGGCCGCCCGGTACGAGTGGTGAACACGTATCCGGTCTCCTCCCAGCGCTCCCCGGCACGCTCACGGATCGCTGCCTGCCGCATCCGCTGGTACCGCAGAGGGGCGATGCAGATGGCCGGCAGCGGCAGCACCTGCTTACGGCGTCGCCCCTTCGGATCATCGTCGTACGCCTCCCCGCCGACCCGCTGCCGCTGCTTCCGGATGCGGATCTGGCGCTGCTCCAGGTCGACGTCCTCCCAGCGGAGCCCGACGACTTCCCCGCGGCGCATCCCGAGCGCGATGGCGAGCACGAACGCGGGATAGAGGGGATCGGTACGGGCCGCGGTGAGAAAGTCGAGCGTCTCGGCCAAGCTCCACGGCTCGAGGTCGCGGGACTCGACGCGAGGCGGCTCGACGAGGGTGACGACGTTCCGGGTGATCAGCTCTTCCCGGCAGGCCGCCGACAGGGCGGAACGCAACACCTTGTGCGTCTCCTTGGCGGTGGCCGCCGTGGTCTGCCGCTCCAGCTTGGAGAGGAAGCGCCGGACGTCGGCGACGCCAAGGGACTCCAGCTTCTTGGTGCCGAGCATGGGCACCAGGTAGAGCCGCATGTGGAATTCGTACTTGGCGTACGTGGTCCGCTTCCGATGAGGCTTGATCACGTTCTCCAGCCAGTACGGCAGCCACTCGGCGAGCTTCGCCGATCTGGTGGGTACGGGCACGCCCTGGTCGACCTTGTCGAGGAGCTCCCGGCGCTTGGCGTCGCACTCGGCCCAGGTCTTGCCATAGGCGAACTTGCGGGCGCGGGTGCCGTCCGGCTGGAGGACGTACACGGCGCACTGGAAGCGGCCGTCCTTGCGCTTGGTGATGGTGCCGGCGCCGTTCGGGTTGCGCTTGCGTTGCTGGGCCATCAGGCCGCGGCCTCCAGTTCGTTGGTGATGTACTCGCGGACAGCCCGCGCCGGGATGCGACGGCACCGGCCGATGGTGATCGAGGGCAGGCGGCGGGAGCGGATCAGGTCGTAGACCGTGGACCGGCCGAGCTTGAGCAGCGCCATGACGGCGGGCACGGTCAGCAGCTCGTCGTCATGCATGGATCGGCTCCCCTTCGGCGTCTGCGCGTGAGTCGGTGGTGTCCGTGGTGGGTGGCGGACTGCCGTGGGTGATGAAGTGCTCGGCGGCGGTGAGGCCGGTGCCAGCGAAGCGCCAGTGGGAGAGGACCAGGACGGTGTCGGGGTCGAGGTCGGGCAGCGGGTGGCCCGCTTCGGCCGCGCGTTCCCGGGCCTGGGCTTCGTTGTGGTCGGCGCGTTGCTGGCGGAGGGCGCCGAGGGTGACGGAGTAGGCGCGGGACTTGGTGGAGAAGTGGCCGCGGAAGCCGAGCATGTGGGCCCACTTGCGCAGGCGCAGGTCTTCCAGGTCCGGCCGGGCGCCGAGGCGCCAGCAGGTGAGGATCATCTGGCGGGCGTGGTCGGTGATGTCGGCGCCGATCAGGTCTGTGATCGGGTTGCGGATCGGTCGGTCCACGGTGCCGGTGGCGCTCTCGGCGCCCTTGGTGGCGTACTTGGCGATGTAGCCCGCCACGGCGCGGCTGGACAACTCCGTGGTGCCCGCGAAGTCGGCGGAGCGGATGGGGCGGATGTCGAGTTGCTTGCCGAAGCGGAAGGCGTAGGTGCGGCCGTCGAGGTCGGGGCCGGGTGCTTCGGCGAGCCGGGTCGCTGAGCGGATGGCGTCGGTGAGGAGTTCTGTGGTGGCCCAGGCCGGCGGGGTGTCTTCTGCGCCGTCCGGGCCGTCGAGGCGGATGACGGCGTGGAAGTGGATGGCGCCGCGTCGCTGGTACTCGGCGACTTTGGCGTACGAGACCTTGAGGCAGTGGCGGAGCTCCGAGCGGGGGATGCCCGCGGCGGCTGCGAGGTGCTGGCGGAGGTAGGTGGTGAAGCGGCCCCACAGGGCTCCGGCGTGGGCGTTCCACAGGACGGCCGCGCGGTAGTCGTAGCGGTCGGGGTCGAGGGGTGTGCCGAGGGCGGGGTCGTCGGCCGGGTGGAGGTGTCCGCAGCGGCACCGGCCGCCGCCGGGCCGGTTGTGCACAGGGCCGAAGGAAGGAGCGGTGAAGGTGGCGAAGACGCGCGGGTGTTGGGCGACGGCCGGGCCGATGCCCTTGCCGCCGTTCAGTCCGGCCGTGACGAGCTGGAAGGTGTCTTTGCGGTAGACCTCGCTGCAGGTCGCGCAGCGGGTGGCGCGGCGGTTGTTGCAGCGGATGAGGAGCTGTCCGGCCGGAAGGTCGCGGTCGACGAGTTCTCGGACGATCTCTCCGGTGGTGGCGTGGACGTGGAGCCGGTGGCCCTCCATGCGGATGGGCTGTTCGCAGCCGCCGAGGCGCTGGACCTGCCGGGCGTAGGCGCCGAGGTCGCCGTGCCGGGCGTGGGCCACCAGTTGGCGGAGGGCTCCGGTGGGAGCCGGGGCGTGCATCTGCGGATCTCTCCTTTGAGGCGTCAGAGCGTTGGGGCGAGGCACCTGCCACCCGCACTGTCGAGGGGGCTAGACAGTGCGGGTAGACGGAGGGGCGGGGCAGACCGGGGTCAGCGGCCGTTTACGGCGTCCACGCCGAGCCGGGTCAGGTCGGTGATGTACGGGCCGAAGACGGTTCCGGCGAGCAGGGAGCCGAGGAGGACCAGGGCGACGACGAGCCAGACGCGGACGGCGAGGAAGCGGACGGCGAACCAGGCGACGGCGGCCAGCACCAGGACGAGCGGGAGGTTCACGGTCATGGCGGAGCCCTTCGGGTCAGCGGGGTGAGCAGCGGTGGGTGCGCGCGGCCAGCTCGGCGGCGGCGCGGCTGTCGTACTCGGAGGTGAAGTCGCAGTTCGGGGCGGTGCAGGCGGCCAGGTGGCGGTGTCGGCCGCGGACGATGTAGGAGGCGACGCGTACGGGGCCGATGCGGCGGACGTTGCGGAAGCGCGGGAGCACGGCGGGACTCCGTTCTCAGAGGTGGGCGGCGACGGACGGGGTCATGGACGGGGGCAGGCCGAGCCGGGTGCGGACGTGGTCGGGGTCGGCCGGGTGGCCGGTGGTGGCGCGGTGTTCGTCGGCCAGGGCCCGGACGCGGTCGACGAGGACGGGAGGCAGGGGCGGGGCCGGGGCAGGCGCGGAGTCGGACGCGGTGACCGGGGCGGGCTCGGGCACGGCGGCCGGGTTGGATGGCGCTGCGGGCAGCGCGTCACGGTCGGGGGCAGCCACGGCCACCGGGACCGGTTCGGGCACCGGTTCCGGCTCCCGGTCCGTTTCGGCGGTCGGCAGTGTCGAATCCGGGCTCTCCTCCTGCTTCGGTGCGCGGGGTGTGTGGGCGAGGAGCGTGCCGCCGAAGAAGGCGACGGCGGGCCAGCCGGCCACCACGACGCGCAGCCACGCGGGGACGTAGTCCAGGTCGAGGAGTCCGGCGGTGGCGACGTTGGCGCCGAGGGATGCGGCCAGTGCGACGAGGAACCACAGCCGCGGCCCCCCGGCCGGTCGTCCTGCCCGCTGCTGTTCGCGCATCCGGTGCCAGGCGGCCACCAGCAGCAGGTCGACGCTGACCGGGTAGGCCCATGCCTTCCAGCCGCCTTGCCCGGCCGCTTCGGCCAGGTCGTGCAGGTGGGAGAAGGACAGGGCGCCCGCGATGACGGCTTGGATGATCACGGCGTCCAGACGGGCCAATAGGGTGCGCATCGGCTCGGCTTCCTTCCGGTGTCGGGCATGGGAGGGGTAGGGACCTGGCGTGAGGCGGTCACGCCGACCGTGGGAGGGGAAGCGCGGCTACTCGGTGACCGGGCGAGCAGTGGGCGCGGGAGTCGCCGAGGGGGCCGACTCGGTGGGCTTCACGAAGACGACGGGCCGGAAGGCGTCGAGCCGGGGCAGTTCCGGCACCAGGCCGGAGGTGTCGCGGCAGACGGCCGCCGCTTCGTCGAGGGTGAGGTGCGGGGAGCGGACGCGGGACCAGCCGCCGGAGGCGTCGCCGACGACCGCGACGCCGGGCCGTTCGGCCGGGATGGAGGTGGCGGCCAGCGCGGCCTCCTGGGCGACGTCGGCGAGCGCCATGTTGGCGGAGGTCTCGTCGTTCACACGGTGGCAGACCCGGCCGGTGAGCTGGGCGCGCAGCATGGTCGCGCCCTTGCCGAGCTCGGAGCCGAAGCGCTGCCCGCACACCTCGAGGTAGATGCCGGCGGCGCGGCCGAGCTGGGCGAGCCGGATGAGCTTGGTGACCATGGCGTCCCGTCGCTTCTCGTCCTCCTTGCCCGCGGCGAGGAAGAGTTCCGCGACCTCGTCCACGACGACCACGACCGGCACCGGCCGGATCGCCTCCGGCAGCCCCCACACGTCCGAGGTGAGTCGGACGTCCTCACCGGCCCCGCCCAACAGACCGATCAGGCGGAACCGTGCCTCCATCTCCTCCAGCAGCGCATCGAGGATGCCGTTGGCCCGGTCCGGGGTGTCGGCCAGCGCCGACAGGCGGGGCGCGAACGGCGCCAGCTCGACGCCCCACTTGCAGTCGATGCCGACGAGGGCGACCGGTTGCCGGGCCAGCCCGCACAGCAGGTTGCGCAGGTACACCGACTTCCCGGACTGGGTCGCGCCGAGGATCAGTTCGTGCGGGACGGTGCGGAAGTCCCGGACGTGCCAGTGTCCGTCCTCCCGCAGCGCCAGTGGCAGCAGCAGTGGCCCGCTCCGCAGCCGCCGCCGGGCGGGACGTACGTCGGCGAGCACGTCCCAGCCGATCAATCGGAGCTCCAGCCGTCCCGGCTTGGTGGGCCGGATGTGCACGGCGTGGGCGCCCCAGGCGTGCCGCAGCCGGTCGGCCGAGGCGGTGAAGTCCTCGGGTGCCTGCCCGGCCGCCATCCGCAGCCGCATCACGAGCCCGGACCCGGTCGGACAGGGCAGCGACCGGCGAGGCGGTACCGGCGCCGCCTCACGCCCCAACACCCGGGCCGTGGCCCGCCGCACGGCCGAGGCGGGCACCGTCAGCCCGCACGCGTCCATGGTCGCCCGGTACGAGGCGAGCACCCGCACGGAGACGACCGGGTACCCAACGAGCCACCAGAACAGCACCGGCAGACGGTGGCGGATCACCAGCAGCGCGGCCAGCGCCAGCAGGCCGGCGCCCAGCACCCAGACGACATCGGTCATGGCGATCAGCCCTGCACCGAAGCGGCCGGGGCGCCGACCATGGCGGCGTCCGCCCGATAGGCGATGCCGTGCCGGGCACGGCCGTTGAACTCGCTCTCCCAGGGCCGGGCCACCAGGCCGGACAGGAAGACCGGCACGCCCATGACCAGGCCCTCACCGATACCCTTCTCCGGAACGGTGACCTTGATCATGTCCGAGCCGCCCTCGGCAATGAACACCAGCTCCATCACCATGAGCCGGTCGTTGGTCACCGGGTCGACGGCGACCTCACCGGTCTGACGGTCCCTCACCTTCACCTCAGGCAGCTTGGTGACGAGCAGCGTCGCAGCCGAAGCGTCCACGGGGATGACACGCATTCTGTGTACCTCACTGGGTTGGCGGCGCCTCTCAGTCAGCGCCGAACGGGACTGTGTACCCCCCTAGACGGCGAGGGGCGACCCGCCCCGAACTGTCTAGGGGGGTTGACGCCAACCGTAACCCGACGCCCCATCAACTGTCTAGGGGGGTATACGTTGAGCGCTGTCAGCCGGGTGAAGAACGGCCAACACGATTCGAGGGTGCTACCAGCAGGCGACGCACCGAGTGAGGTCTTCCGAGAGGAAGAGAACGAAACGTCCCTGCGGTTCGGTAACTGTCGCCATGTAGACCCGAGCCGTTCCCGCAGCTTCGAGTCTGTCAACGGCTTCGGCTAGTCCGGGCCGAGGTGTGACGTCCGTGTCGTGCATGACTTGCTGTCGCCAGGACCAGATGTCCCAAAGCTGTCGTGCGGAAGCGGTTTGGCTCAGGAAGACCTCGAAGTCAGAACCTGCCTCCAACTCGGCCAGGGCTGCACGAGCGGAGACGCTGCCGTCCTGGGCGAGTACGGATTGCATGGCGACACGGTTCATGCGATCAGTTTGCCGGACCCGCTTGTGGGCGTGAGGCGGGTGCCGGTCTGGTCGGGAACGGTGCTTGTCGGCGGGTGATCAGGCGGCAGGCGCGTTCGCGATAGCCGCCTTACGACAACACCCAATGAACGACTGTCGCATCGTCTTGCGCCTTGCCGCGCGGCCAGCGCCGACCGTGAGGGTCCCCCGCTTCCGCCTCCCGGACCTGCCGGATCAGCTCATCCGGCCCAGGCGAGCCGAGGACGCTCAATACCTGTGCCCAGTCCGCAAGGTTGAAGCGGTCGACCAATCGTGTCGCCCCGTCGCTCAGCAGCGTCACAGACGTGAGCGCATCCAACGGGACGGTCCCTGTCAGCGCATGCTCGGCCGCCCGTGAGTCGGGGCCGGCGATCCAGAAGCCGTCCGGCCGGTTGCGCAGTCCCGTCAGGGCGTCTCGGTACTCGGCCAGCGCTACGACGTGTTCCGGTGAGCCCGTGGGCAGCTCGTCGACGGGTCCGCGCAGCCGCTTGCCGACCTCATCCAGGCGCTCGTCGGTGATGACGACCGCGCCTCCATCGTGCTCGGCGAGGAGGAGCGAAGAGTCACCGAGAACGAGGTACTGGAGCTCCCGGCCAACCACCCGGACGGCGACGACCGTACTGGTCGGGCTGGCCCGATAGGTCAGGTCGCAGGTGCCGTCGTGCATGCCCCGGACCTGGTCGATAGAGTCGGCCAGACAGTCGGCGAGCGACCGCGCGGGATGCGCTGTGATGCTGCGGAGCAACAGCGCGCCCAGCGTCCCGGAGAACCAGGCGACACCGTGCACGCACCCAGTCTCTGCCCCCGCCACACCGGCTCCGTCGAGGAGGACCGCCGCGCCGGGAGCGGCGGCAGCGTAGTCCTCGTTCTCTCTGCCTGGTTCAGCGGGCAGGGTGCCGAGGCTGACCCTCACGCCGAGTTCTCCTCGTCGTGGCGGTAGAGCGGGCAGAGCAGTTCCACGGACTTCGGCTCGCTGGTCTCCGGGTCGTACTCGACACCCACCAGCGTGGAGAATCGTTGCTCCCCGATCTGCCCCCACAGGGCGTTCAAGTCAGAAGCGAGCAGCTGCACAACGCCGAGCGAGCCTTGCGTATGGATACCGGCGATGGCGAGCAGTGAGCCGTTACCGTCCGGCCGGGGCAGCCTGCCGAGATACCCCACGTCGTACGGCCGGGCCGGGTCGCTGTCCTGCCCGGACCGGTGCACGGTGCCGGTCCGCCGGTCCACGACCGTCCAGGGCCCGTCCTCCGCCTGCTCCCAGCGCAACACCGGGTCCTGGGCGTAGGTGTCCCACATGCCCTGCGACATGCGCGGGCCGCAGACGACGACCAGGCCGTCACGGTTGAGGTCGATGTCACCGCTCACCGGCACGTGCTCCGAGGTGACGTTGAGCCCGTACGACCGCGCCAGGTCCTCCAGGCGCTTGCCGGAACTCACGTCGTCCACCGCGACAACCGTGCGCCCCCGCTCGTCGTCCCGCCGCAGCGGAGTTGCGACGATGACGGCTCCCGTACCGAGGAAGGCCCCTTCGGGCGCCGGGCCGGTGTGCCGAATCTGGTGAATGCGCCCGCGGCTCAGCCCGGCCTTCTCCGCGATCTGCGCGTACGACAACCCCTGCGCGTGCAGGTCCTGGACCACGCGCCGGCGCAGCCGGGCCAGCTCGGTCACCTCCTGCTGTGCGTCGGCCAACCGGGTCGTGACCTCACGCAGGAGCCGGTACGGATCGTCAATCGTCGCGATCCGCTGCAACTCGTCCGACATGCCCTCACCTCCTGGATACACCCAGAAGTCTAGGCCCCTAGACAAAACGGGTGGGAGTGGCAGTCCCGAACGAGCACCGACTACATAGAAGCCAGATCGGCGCCGAGGCACACCCCGAGGGCTCACCCGTCACCGCCGACGCGGCAACCAGGAGCCGATCCCGGGCCGAGGGCACTCACGCCCCACCCAGTGAAAAGTCGGCCCACACGGAGCGCCCGTCGACCGAGTCCGCTACCCCCCAGTCCTTGGAGAAGGCCGCGACCAGCGTCAAGCCCCGGCCGCCCTCCTGCTGACTGGTCGCGTCGCACCTCTGCGGCAAGCGGTCGCCGCCCTGGTCGACCACCTCAAGGCGGACGGACTCCGCACGGAAGTCGACGATCACAAGGAAGCGGCCGCCATCCGCGCCACTCAGTGTGTGTTGAACGGCGTTGGCCGCCAGTTCGCTCACGACCAGGACGGCAGCCTCAGCGCCGCGCCACCCGTGCAGGACGGCAGCGACGAAGTGACGGGCTTCGGCAACTTGCTCCGGCAGGCCGGGGAAGGCGCGGCACCACTTGACCAGCACGGGACCCACTCCTCGTCTAGGGGGCTAGACAGCGTGAGGAGCAGAGTATTCCTGGAGCAGTCAACGCACTAGGCATTCTGAGGAATTATTCCTCTATCGAGTGGAGGCGTCCGCCATACCCCGGAACTCCCCCATGACCCGCAACAGCAGCTCACGCGCCGCAGCACCGAAGACAGCAGCACCTTCGAAACGACCGAATGTCTCCCCGTACAACGCCAGCTCAGCCCCCTCGGTCGAGACCCGCTCCTCCCAGAACGCCTCCACCACAACCGCCCGCTCATCGCACAGCGTGAACCCGTGACGCGGCATGAGCGGCACTGGACGACTCCACGGAATGACACCGAGCCGCACCGTGCTCAGACTCTCGACGGCCAGCAGCCGGTCGAGCTGGGCCAGCATGAGCGACGGAGACCCCGGCCACGTCCGCAACACGGCTTCCGTCAGCACGAACACTGACTCCCGCCCCGGCTCGTACAGCACACTCTGCCGCCCTATCCGAGCAGCCACAGCACGGCCGACCGCCTCATCGTCCGCGTGCGGAGCACTGGCGAAGACGTGCCGGGCGTACTCGGCACTCTGAAGCATGGCCGGCAGCACCACGCACTGAAACGACCGCACCAGCCGAGCACTGCGGACCGCCTCATCCAGGGTTGCTCCCGCCGGAAGGTCACTGGCGGAGCTCTGATCAGAGCCCGCAGCAGTCGCCACAGCAGTCAGGAGCTCACGAACCTCACGGACCGTCAACTCGTCGAGACCAAGGGCCCGAGACAGCCGGTCGAGCACATCGAAGCTGGGCACCATACGCCCGGTCTCGACCTTGGAGACCGTTGGCTGTCCCACACCGGCTCGTTGCGCCAGCGCGGCACCCGTCATACCGGCATCCGCCCGCAGAGCCCGAAGACGCGCCCCAAGCGCCCTCATCCGCCCTCGCCGCTCACTCCCCATACCCCAGGTTGTACACCACAGAGCAGACGCCATCGCGCGAAGGAGCAACGACCAAGATCACGAACACGATCCCCGATGTGATTCAAACTTTCTCTACTGGTTCAAGGCGGCTCGCTCCGCTCCCCGCGCGCGGCCCGGCCCCCGGCCGGGCTTGCACTCCTGTCTCCGCCCCGCTCCAGCCCGGCCGGCAACCGCGCCGCGCGCACAGCAATCGGCCGCCTGCCGCCAGAGAGGGAGTGTGTCGTGGCGGGGGCGGCTGGCTCCACAGCTGCGGCAGCCACTTTGGCGCGAGCCGTGAAGATCATGGCCCCAGCGTCGCGCTTTACCGGGCAGGTCCGCAGAGTGGCCGACGCGCCACAAGCCTACAGAGCCATGATCACTTGCGCTAAGGCAGCTTCAGCCCCAATTCGTTCCGCCGACCCGAGTAGCGCAACTCGCCGAATCAGTAATTGTACTCTGGACTCAACCGCTCAAGCCGGAGTTACGGCGCCATTGAGCCTTCAACTGAAATCTGTCGCCACCATCCAGCTCGCCAAGATTGTGAAGACGGTCGATAATGGACGAAACGCTGACATGCAAGCGCGTGGCCAGACTTGAAATTGTTTCAAGGTCTCGAATATCGCCATTGATTTGCGCGAGATGATCCCTTAACAGCCAAGTAGGCATCAAAAAGGCAGCCGCAAAGGCGTTAGCTCGCTGCTCTACAAAAAGAGGAGCCCACGGACCGGAAGCGACAGCTAGCTCACTGGCCCGATTGCGATCAAGCAACAGGTGAGCCAGTTCATGCGCCAGCGTGAAGCGTTCGACCTCACGACTCTGCCCCCACTTTGTGTGAGTGTTGCAGAACACCTTCGGACGCTGATTCGGCCCAAAAACAGAAACCGCCCGAATGTCCCGATCGGAAAGAGTGATTTTTTCGTGCGGGATATCCAAAGCAACAAAGACCGAATGTACGTCCACCCAGGACCGATCTTGGTGTGTGACCAGCAATTCACACGCTCGCTCACCAAGCCAGCTCCCCTGCTCTCCCGGCGTTAGCTCTCGTACTTCAACCGGATCAAAGGAGAGTGCAAGCTTGTTAAGCCAAGGTGACGCATCGCTAACGTGATTCTCAACCAATGCTGTGGCAAGGGTGATCACGTCGTCACGGTTTATAGAGGGGCTGTACGCGCCGTACACCAACTGCGCGTAAGCGCTACCTTGAACAACGAGTGCCGTGACGTGATTGGCCCCCGTGATCTCTCGTCGCACATCCTCGGAGACGCCAGCAAGTGCCTGGTCAACGGCCGAAGAAATGGCGCTGTATTTTTCAGCGTCCGCCCCAAGGCCCGCCAGCCAGGCCATGCGATTGGAGACGTTCAAGTCACTCGAAATCTCTTCGACATTTGCGACCAGAGTCGCGACCCGATGTGAATCAGGCAGCCTTCGCCGAAGCTCTTGTGATGCGGCTTGGAGCACTGCGTACACGGCCTCGGTCGAATTTACCAAATCCACCTCATAGCGCCTATGCGGGGCCAGGAAGGTAAATTCCTCAGGTATGCCGACCAGCCTTTCGGCTCCTGTAGATACCTCAAGCGAGGCTCCATAGCGACGCATGTAAACGTCTGGGAAGAGGCCACCCTCACGTGCAGACCTAACGCTGTGCCTATCCCACCAAGTGGTCCACTCGTCAAGCCACTCGAATTCATCCAAATCCTTAAGTGAAATCGGAGGACTCTTGGTCAGGGTCATAGCCTCAGCGGCCGAATATCCCACATTCTTCAGAGGCAACTGCTCTTCATGGAAAATAGCGTTCCAGTTTTTGGTTAGCCACTCCAAGAAGGGAATCATGTACCAATGGGCAGCCTCGATTACCTCACCCTGCTCAAGGTGCGCACAGAGGTTCTCTCCGGCCACCCACAATGCGAAAGAGCCCCAAGAGTTGGCCTCCTCCGGAGTAGCGCGATCTTGCTCTCCGTGAGGGTTACGCAAAAACGAAAGCTTGAATGCAAAATCGGCGGGGTCTCCCGCCTGCATTTCCCAGTTGCTCACAGTCATTGCGGTCACCAATACTCTCTGATGCTGCGACGCGAGACTCGATGGTCAGCTAACCACTGACGCCGAAGTCTCTCGGGCACTCTCCTCCACTCGACCGGGAAGCCATGCCAGCAGTCCGGGGCGTGTTCATGCCCACAGTAGGCCCGCTCCCCGTCCGTAGCATATCGCTTACCCGGTTGGCTAGGGTCTACAACGCTGTCTGTCAGGAGTGTAGGCCCGTCAGCTCCTGCCGGGCAGAGCGAGCCGCGCGCCCCCGGCTGCCACGGTTCCTTGTGCTTCGCGTTGGGCTCATACTTCAAGTTCCCCCCCCGTTACTGCAAGTAACGCCCATACGGCCATACAGCATCAGTGTCCAGGACGGTGCCCCTGAGGAGCAAGGGCCTGCATCACCCGCACAGGAGATTGCCAGACGCAGGCCATCGCCCGAGTCGCTCCACGCATCGCGCCGGTGTCGGTCCCATCCATAAGCGCCCAGACGGAACGGGGAGCGACAACAGGGGCAGCGGCTCAGCCCGACACGGCCACGGCCTGGCCGTTTGTCCAGGTCAGCGCCCGAACAGGGCCCAAATGATCTCAGTCCCCCAAGCTGAGGGTCCTGAGGGCACCCGACATCTGTACGGTCCGGCCGTCATGGCTTGCTCTGGTCGACGGCATGGCAGCGTGGCTGAGGCCGGCGGGGTGCAGCGAGGCACACGCGCGCCTGGTCGGTCGGCAGACGCGCCATCGTGGCTGACTGTCGTCGGTCGAGGTACAGACGATCTGAGGCAACGATGCACCGCGCGGTCCGGTCTGAGGTGACGTCCCTGCCCTGCGTGATTCTGCAACGTGGGAGGGGAATGCAGCCCCGTGTCGGAGTAAGGCCAGGGGAGGGATAGCGGGTGGCGCAACGGGGCAGCGGCCGAGGCAACGACTATCAGCGGCAGCAGCAAGGGTTACGACAAGCCCAGGAACAACGGGCACGACAAGCGGAGCGAGAACGCAAGGCCGCCGAGACGGCCAGCAAGCGGCAGGAGCGCGAGCGGAAGGCCGCGTATCAGGAGCAGCAGGCCGAGCAGGCGCAGGTGCGCACGATCGGGGTCGAGCACGAGGTCGAGCAGCTAGGGCAGTTGCTCCGGGACGCGTTGGTGGGCGATCCGCCTACGACTTTTGAGCGCCGGCGGAGGACTCACACGCCGAAGAAGTTAGACGAGCGTCCCTGGTCTCGTCCGGAGCCTTCACCGCGCTGGGAGGAGTTCGCGCCACCGGAGCCTGGCGGTCTGGTTGCTGTCCTGGGTCTTGGCAGGAAGCGCTATGAAGCTGCGGTTGCCGAGGCGCGTGTGCGGTTCGGCGAGGCACAAGAGCGCCACAGGCGAGCCGAGGAGAAGCGGCTGGCGACGCTGGAGCGGAAGCGTGCCGAGCATCGCCAGGCCGAAGCGCAGGCCCTTGACGAGGTGGCGGCTTTCAACGGGAAGTTGGACGAGGAGCGCGAGGCGTACAGGGCCGGGGAGCCAGCGGCGGTCGAGGCTCATCTAGGGGCTGTTCTGGATGCGTCGGAGTATCCATTGGGCTTCCCCCACGAGCATCGGATCGCCTTTCGACCTGCCACAGGTGACGTGCTCGTTGAGATCCACTTGCCGCCTGAGGCGATCGTTCCTACGGCGCGGGGCTACCGGTACGTGAAGAACCGGGACGAGACGACCGTGTTGCCTCGTCCGGAGAAGGAGCGCAAGGAGATCTACGCCTCCGTCCTGGCCCAAGTCGCTCTGAGGACAGTTCACGAGGTCCTGACGAGCGATCCGGACCGGATCGTCAATGGGGTGATTCTGAACGGCCATGTGAGAACCATCGACCGGGCCACCGGTCAAGAGGTCTCACCCTGTCTGGTGACGCTCAGCGCCAGCAGGGAGCAGTTCGGGAAGCTCCGTCTCAGTCAGGTTGATCCAGCGCAGTGCCTCAGGGGACTCAACGCTCTGGTGTCTCCCAACCCCTACGATCTCGAATCGATCCGCCCCATCGTCGAGTTCGACCTGTCGAAGTACCGGCTCATGGACAGCATGGACGTAGTCGCAGGCCTGGACAGTAGGCCCGTGTTGGTGAAACTGACGCCCACCGAGTTCGAGCACCTGATTCGCCAACTGTTTGAGGCGATCGGCATGGAGGCTTGGAACACCCAGGCGTCCAAAGATGAGGGCGTTGACGCGGTGGCTGTCAGCAAGGATCCCGTCTTCAACGGTGAGTGCATCATTCAGGCGAAGCGCTACAGCAAGCTCGTGGGCGTGGAGTCCGTCCAGGCGCTGGCCGGAGTGGTCGAGCACAAGCGTGCTGCCAAGGGAATCCTGATCACCACATCGTGGTTCGGCAGGGCCAGCCACGACTTCGCCCGCCAACATGGCCGACTCCAGCTCATCGAAGGACCGGAACTGAAGTACCTGATCAAGAAGCACCTTGGCAAGGATGTGATCCCGGGCCCGGTCCCCCCGAAGAGGCGCCCCTCGCGCTGAGGCCGCCGGACCCCACTCAGACCGAGTCTCTGACATCCAAGGCTGACATCAACGACGCCGGACGGAGGCGTACGCCAACATCCCTGTCCAGCTATCGCACCAGTGGATGGCAGCTGCTGGAGCCGGATCGGATCGAACTTACAAGGCGGATGTCGGCGGTTCGAAACCGTCCGCGCCCACCAGTCCGAGGTCACGAACAAGGCCCAGGTCAGCCGGTACGAAGCCGGAGACCTGGGCCTTGATCGTTGGTGGCGGTTCGAGGCCGCCGTGCCACTTACGTGTCAGATGGGCCGCGCGGAGGCCGCTGCACCCTCCTGAATTGTCCGTCGACGTAGTCGGCGATGGCATGGTCCCGTGTGGTGGCGCCGCCGGTCGCGGTGAGGGCCCGGAGCCAGATCCGGCGGAGGATGCCGCCGCGGGCACCGACGAAGACGAACATCGTCGAGCGCTGTTCCAACCGGCTCAAGGGCTTCCGAGGCGTCGCGACCGGATACGACAAGATCGCCACCTCCTACGAAGCAGCGGGCTCTCTCGCCTCGTTCCTGCTCTGGGCAGGATCCGTTTGACGACGGACCCCTAGTGCCGTCTCGACCGTCGCGGTGTACGCGCCGGCGCTGAGAGCGTCGGTGTAGGTGCTGCTGGTGGCCATGCCGACGCGTTCAGGATTGCGCGTTTGCGCGTGAACTTGTTCGCGATGAAGGCGCCGGTCTCGATGTCGTCCCGGCCGACCACGGCATCGACCGTGCTGGGGTAAGCGTTGCGGGCCGCGGCGCCGACGGTGGTCTCGGAGACCGATCCCGCCAGGACATCCCGGTCCGTATCTTGTGGACCACGCCGTTGATCACCTGGCGGCCCTCCACCCGCGGCCGACCCGTCGCGGCCCGTGGAATGAGTGGAGCGAGTAACTCCCAGTCTTTATCGGACAGTTCGCGACGGCGTACCACGCCACCATGATCCCCCATCTAGTGACCCGTGACGGACCCTAGACGGCGGCCCCGGCTTCGAGGTCGAAAGGGACACCTGTGAGCTGCTCGCTCGCCGCCCACAGCCGCCTGCCCTCCGCGGGGTCGTCGGCGCCTGTGGGGAGCTTGGCGGGCTTGGGGGTGCCGGAGGTCTGGTCCCGTCCGGCGGGGCCGATGAACCTGCCCGACTGGACGTACGAGCTGGTTGCCGCATACAGGGAGGGCCAGGCGGCACCCTCGGCCGAGCCCATGAGCAGGCGTGCCGCGATCGGGGTGATTATGCGGCTCAGGGCGCCGTTGCCGTGCTGCTGCAGATCGGTCATCGCCGACCCCGGGTGGACGACGAGCGCTTCGACGGGGCTGCGTGCAGTGCGGCGCGCGAGTTCGAGGGTGTAGACGATGTTGGCGCGCTTGGACTTGGCGTAGGCGCCCATGGGGCGGTAGCTCTTTTCGCTCATCAGGTCGTCCAGCCTGCCCACCGGCCACCGCGCCGCGATGGCGCTGACGGTGACCACACGCGGTGCGGACGAGCGGCGCACGGCGGGCCAGAGCTGGGCGTTGAGGGCGAAGTGGCCGAGGTGATTGGTGCCGACCGTCATCTCGAGGCCGTCGTGGGTGGTCCGCCGCTCGGGCAGGTTCATCACGCCGGCGTTGTTGAAGAGCAGGTCGACCGTCTCGGTCTCGGCGATTCGGGTGGCCGCGTCGCGGACGGAGGAGAGGTCGGAGAGATCGAGCACGAGGGTGTCCGTCTGGGCCTCGGGGGTCGCCGCGCGTACGGCCTCCGCGGCCTGGTCCAGCTTGGTCCGGCTACGGCCGGCCAGGATGACGCGGGCCCCGTGCCGGGCGAGCGCGCGGGCGGTCTCGAGTCCGATCCCGCCGTTCCCGCCGGTGATCAGCGCGGTGCGGCCGGTCTGATCGGGGATGTCGTCGGGAGTCCAGTGGTTCACCGTTGTCACACTCCTCGGATTCGTTGATTTCGTGCTCGGTCATGCGGCGCTCGGCAGGGTCGTGATGCCGGGCTGGAAGAGCATGCCGAGACTGTCCTCGGCGACCGGCGACCGGCGACCGGCGACCGGCGACGACCTGGATGGTGTCCAGGCGCATGCCGCTGAAGGCGTCGGCGGCACTGGGCCGCCATGAACTTGCGGTAGGCGTCGGTGCCGCGGCGTTCTCCGGGCTGCCGCCGCGCCAGATCATGTCGTCCGCCCAGAGCTGGTCGACAGCGTCGAGACAGCCCCCGTTGACGACTTCGTCCATGAAGGGCGTCGGTTTTGGTGCGCAGCCCAAGACCTGCCCCCTTTTCAGACCGGTGGTCTGTTTGACTGCGACCCCAACGTAGAAGACCACCGGTCTGATGTCAAAAGACCGGCAGTCTGTAACCTGGAGGCATGACGAACTTCCAGCGCGCGCGCAGTGAGGAGCAGCGTGAGGTGCGGCGCCAGGCCATCCTCGACACCACCGCCGCCATGCTCGAGGAGATGCCCATCGGCGAGATCAGCCTGAACGAGCTGAGCCGCCGCGTCGAACTGGCGAAGTCCAATGTGCTGCGCTATTTCGAATCCCGTGAGGCGATCCTGCTGGAGCTGCTCGACCGTGCCTGGCGGCAGTGGGTGGCCGACTTGCCTGCCCTTGTGTGCGCCGGCGTCGACCAGGACGCTCCGGTGAGCCGGCGTGCAGAGCAGTTCGCCGCCGTCATCGCGGGCTCCCTCGCCCGACGCCGGGTCCTGTGTGACCTGCTGAGCGCGCAGGCGGGCGTACTGGAACACAACGTCTCCCCGCAGGTGGCCGCCCGCTATAAGCGCGCGGCCGTGGCCAACGTCGCCGGCATCGCGGCATTGGCCCACCAGCGCCTTCCCGAGCTGGGCGACAGCGCTCCGCAGTTGGTCGCAGCCATGATCATGGCCGTCGGCGCCGTGTGGACACACGCACGGCCCTCCCCGGCGATGCTCGCCGCCTACGAAGCCGACCCCTCGCTCACCGCGTTCAAGCTGGACTTCGTGACTGCCCTGCAGGAGATGCTGGCCACGCTCACCGCGGGCACCATCGCCCGCGCCTCCGCCTGAGCACGTCCAGGCAGTATCCGTGGGCCGGGCCGCGGTGGCCGGCGCGCGGTGGCGCGTCGCGACCAGGTACGACAAGCCCCGTGTGCGGGAACACAGGAGTGCTCCGCAGGCGTCACGTCCCTACCGGGAGTGGCGGGCGAGTCTGGTGCTCAGAGATCAGGTAGTCCCGTCAGGCTCGACATCATGGCTATGGTCGTCGGGTCAGCGGCGCCGGAGTAGGCGCGCACCTCATCCACGGTGCCCGCGAAGTACTCCCCGTGGATCGCCGAGCGGCCCACCTGCAGGCCACCGGAGGCTGTCCACGACGTCGTGTCCACGGCAGTGGACGTGTTGGACAGCTGGCCATTCACATAAAAGCGAAGCTCATGAGCAGAGGCGTCATAAACGACGGCCAAGTGGTCACCTACGTTACCGGGATCGTCCTCGGGTAGAGCCTGCTCCTCAGTGATGACCACTTGCGAAGCATTCGCCTCATCCTCGGTGGATACCGCGACTTCCCACTTCCCGTTTGCCGCTTGGTACCGGATCGCCAGGCGGTCGGTGTCGGCGCCCGGAAGCGATAGAACGGTCTGCGTCCTGTTGTCTGTCGCAGCCAAGCGGGCCCGAGCGGCGAGAGTGAAGCTCCCGTCCCCACTGACCGGTGGCGCGGATGTTGCCGCCCAGTCTCCGTCACCGTCGAGCCTGAGATCGCCCTTGTCAACCAGTGCGGGATCGCCGAATATGTCGTCGTTGTGATAAATCCAGGCATCGCCGTTCAAAGCCAGCGGCAGGCCGTCGGGCTCCATGTTAGGAGCTATTCCACCAGGGGCTGTCTCCAAGGGCCAGTAGCCCTTCCGGCTCAGCCAAGTTTCTCCAGCCCGCGCACTGTGTTCCTTGCCGGCTGCATAGGCGGTGCCGGGAAGCGCGCCGAGTGCGAGCGCAAGCGCGGCGGCGCTCAACGCCACCAATGCGCCAGGATATCTGTCGCGCATGACCCCTCCTTCTGAGAATGCGGTCGAGATGCTGAACGATCGTCCGGTCTCGCATCTTCGAGCGCAAGGAGTTTCGACCGTCCGAAGCGTATCGGTCAGCCTTCGGGGCAGCCTTGTGGTCAGGCCCGGTGCATCTGCGCTGAGCGGTGCGAGACGGCAGCGGAGCACAGCAAGCGTCATGAGCGCAACCAGCCGGTATCGGCGCCAAGTGGCCATCTGACGGTCACGGACTCCTCAGCAACCGCCTCGCCTGTAGTTCGAGGCGTCAAGGCACGGTTCCCGGCCGCACCACTCTTGTGCCGGAACGGGCAGCTATCAACGGGGAGCACCGGGGAGCCGGTAGGCCGCGCAGAGAGCCGCGTGACGATCCCACGCACAGCAGCGGACTACCGGCGCTCCACCAGCATCCAGTGACAGCGTCACCGCGATGCGCCTGTGGCTGCGGGTCTGCGCCCTTCCCGCTTGCTCGCAACGCACCGTGGCCTGCCGCAGGCCGCGACGTTCCACGTCGGAATTACGGGCGCTGTTCAGCGATCCGTGGGAAATTCGCTGGGAAGGAGGGGCGGTCCGGAAGAGGATGCCTGCATGCGGGTAGGGGTGATCGGGCTCGGGATGGGGCTTCACCTGGCGGACTGGTGCCGCAAGGTGGGCATGGAGGTCGTGGCGGCATGCGACCGTGTCCCCGAACGCCGCGCTGCGGCACGGGCGCGGCTGCCCGGTGCGGTGCTGGTGGAACGGTGGCAGGAGCTGCTGGAGCATCGCCTCGACGGAGTCGTGCTGGCCAACGACTTCGACGAGCACGCGCCGTTGGCCATCACGTTCCTGCACCATGGGGTGCATGTGCTGTCCGAGTCGGCGGCGTGTGTGGATGCAGCGGAAGGGAAGCGGCTCATCGCGGCGGCGGACAGGTCGTCCGCGACCTATTCCTTCGCTGAGAACTACGTGGCTCATCCGCACGTCCGGCTCATCCAGCAGGCGATCGAGTCCGGAAGGCTGGGCCGGATCAGCCTGATCGAAACGGACTACCTGCACGGCATGTCCCCAACCGATGTCGCCGGCCTGATCGGTGACCCGGCCCACTGGCGAGGGCGCATCGCTCCCACGGCGTACTGCACGCACACCCTTTCACCGGTGCTGGCCCTCACGAATGCCTGGCCGGTGGAGGTGTCGGCGTTCTCCGTGGAGGAGTCTGACCCGCGCGCCGCGGTCGTCATGGCGGTACGGCTGTCCAGCGGGGCGCTGGCCCTCACCCGGCACGGATTCCTGCAGGGCGAACCCGACAGCCACTGGAGCTGGGTGTCCGTGCGGGGAACCAAGGCGCTGGCCGAGTCCGTCCGAGCCGCCGGTGAACGGTCCTGGTCGGTCCGTGTCAGAACGGAGAGCTGGGCGGCTTCGGAGGGATACGCCCGCGAGGAGGAGTTGACCCCTCCACCGCTCACTCTCACCGGGGAGCCCGTAGCGCGCGGGGCCGAGGGCACAGTACGGATACTGCTCGCCTTCCGGGCCACGGTGGAGCACGGGAAGCCACCGCTGGTACCGGTGCGGCCCGCGGTGGCCGCGTCGCTGGTCGGCGTGGCCGGCGCGGAGTCCCTGGCGGACAACTCTCGCCCGGTCCCGGTGCCGGTGGTCCGAAGCCTGGAGGAAGGGGGCGCCGACCGATGAGTTCTCGCGTGATCCACGGTCAGGAACCACGGTAGGCGCGCCACAGCCGCGACTGCGGTGGGAGCCCGCGCCGGCCGAGTCTGCCGAAGAGTTGAACACGAGACACCGAGGAACTGAGATGCGCACCCTGATCAGCACCGCCTTCATATCGCTCGACGGCGTCGTCGAGGCCCCGGGCGGCGAGCCCGGTTACCGGAACTCCGGCTGGACCTTCAAGGACATCGAGTTCCTCCCCGAGGCGTTCGGCATCAAGGGGCGTGAGCAGGAGGAAGCCACCGCGATGCTGATGGGCCGGACCAGCTACGAGGCGTTCAGTGCGGTGTGGCCCGACATGGAGGACTTCGCCGGCTACAAGGTGATGCCCAAGTACGTCGTCTCCACCACGCTCGGCGAGGGGGGCCTGGTGTCGAACTGGGGTGAGACGACGATCCTGCGCTCACTCGACGAGGTCGCCGCGCTGAGGGCGGGCGAAGGGGGTCCGATCATCGTTCACGGCAGCGCCTCCCTGAACCGGGACCTCTCGGACGCCGGTCTCATCGACCGCTACCACCTGCTCGTCTTCCCGCTTCTGCTCGGTGCGGGCAAGCGGCTCTTCAGCGCCACGGACAAGGACGCGCAGAAGCTGAAGCTGGTCGAGCACGAGGCCTACGCCAACGGCCTGCAGAAGAATGTCTTCGATGTCGTCCGCTGACTGTCATGCGCCCGGATGTGCCATGTTGCTCACCCCGCCCGAAGCGCTCGTCCGGATGTGCGGTCATACCGCGGAGGGTGACGGAGAGGTTGTTCGGGGCGGTTTCTGAGGTGGTGCGTGCGGGGTGGGCGGGGAGGTGCGTGAGGGGTCGGTTCTCAGAGGGTCCGGCAGTCCGAACGTGGCGGTGACCTGGGGCGCCGGCGGGACGTGGTGGTCCGGTCGCTGCCTCTGGCGATCATGTCCGACCGGGCCGGGCGGTTCTCGTCGGCCGGGCCCCGGCGGGACAGCGGGAGCAGAAGGCTGTAGAGAACCGGTAGACGGAGGCGCATACTGGTGGCAATGACAAAGTCAGCTGCACCGAAGCGTCATCTGCCCACCAGCCCCTTCGCGGCCCCGGTCACGCCACCTCTCAAGCAGTTCGCCGTGGGTGACCGGGTCACCCACGACATGTACGGCCTCGGCCGAGTGGTCGGCGTCGAGGAGGGCATTGCCGTACTTGTTGATTTCAGTTCGGCGCAGGAGCGGATCCTGAGCCCGTACGCCAAGATGAGCAAGCTTTAGAACCTTCGTGCTCGGTCGCGCCGCGGCACGCCAAGCTCCCGCATGCCCATGTGCCGTGCCGGATGCCCGTGTGCGGACGGCCGTGTCCTAGGTCCTCCAGTTCTGCGTCGTTTGTCGTCCCGAACCACCACACCGAGACGGTTCAGTTCCTCGCGCAGCTCCTGGACGTCGTCGCCGGATCGTCCTTGTACGGATCGGTGTCCGCCCAGGTTCATCCGTGTGCGGTGAAGGCGGGAACTCCCGCTCCCGTCCCTTGCTCGTGAGTACGACGCGGTCGTCCGACAGCGGATCGTCAACTGCTCGTTCGACGCGGCCGAGCAACTCCCGGCCCCGCGCCTCATCCTCCAGCGCTTCCTGCGGCCCGGCCTTTCGTAGTAGCTAGTGATCCAGCCGGGCCCAAGGGTCCGGAACCCGGGGCGGTGACACCCGACGCCGACGGGTGATCGGCCTGCGTGGCCACCTCAAGGTGTCCCGGGTGCCTCGGATGCCCCCGATGTCTCCTCCGTGGGGTCCGGGCGCTCATGGGCGTGTTTGAGGTGCATGCGGGCGTCGACCTTGTCCTGGGCGGTGACCTCCGTCCAGAAGCGGTGGCAGGTCACGAAGACCGCGAGTTCCCGTTCGCGTCGGCGCAGCTTCTCGACCTCCGCCTGTTCGTCGGGGGTCCAGCCCGGGGAGGCGGGGCGCTCCACCTTGCGCCAGCCGTTGTCGTCCTGGAAGCCGTCCAGCGGCTCGACCGACCAGGGGAGCCGCTTCAGGAGGGCCAGCAACTCGGCCCGGACCTGATGCAGTTCCTCCTGTCCGGCCAGGAGATCACTCGGGAATTCATAGGTACCAGCCACGCGGCAATGGTACGCCTGTTCGATTTTCAGTTGCGAGTCTCCACGGGCACTTCGGCCACTTCGTTGCCGCTGCCAGTGGCCGCCGTCAGCGGTCGGCGTCGGCGCCCGGCGTCAGGCGCCGGGATCAGGGTGGTGGTCCGCCGCCCGGAGCTCCCGTACCAGCCTCTCCGCCACCGGGACCGGAACGCCGTGCCGGTGTGCCGCGCGCAGCACGGCGCCCCCGATCGCGTCCAGCTCCAGCGGACGGCCCGCCTCCGCGTCCCGCTGCATGGAGCTCTTCATGGCGGCCGGGAAGCCGTCGTAGCGGCGGACGGCCTCGGCCGGGTCCGCCGGGGCGCCGCACGCGCGGCTCACCGTCGCGAGCTCCTCGACCAGCGCGGTCAGCTCCTCGCGGTGGTGGGTGCGGAGGTCGCCGACCGTACGGCCGTACCGCGTGCTGAGCAGGGCGAGCGGGGCGAGGAACGCCATCTTCGCCCACAGCGCCGCCTGCTCGCCCCGCAGTACGCGGGTGCTCACCCCCGCCCCTTCCAGTGCCTGCGCCAGCGGGCCGAGGCGTCCGGGCGGCAGCGCGTCGCCGGTCAGGTCGACCTGCACGAAGGGGCTGCCGTGCTCGATGACGCCGGGGGCCACCCGGGTCGACTCGACGCGGATGACGCCAGGGGCCACCCGGTCGGCGCCGTAGCGGGCGCGCAGTGGTTCCGGGTGCTCGACGCCGTTGAGGAGGGGGACGACGAGGCCGGTGGCGCCCAGGGACCGCGGCGGCACGCGTTCCAGGGCCGCATCGAGACTCGTGTGCTTCACCGTGATCAAGCAGGCGTCGACGGGCTCGCGCAGCTCCGCCGCCGTCTCGACGCGGGCGGTGAAGTCGCCGAAGCGGCCGCTGCGGACCCGGAGGCCGTGGTCGTGCAGGGCGCGGGCGGTGTCGGGCCCGGCCAGGCAGAGCACGTGGTGTCCCGTGCGGGCGAGGAGGGCGGCGAGGAGGCCGCCGACACCCCCCGGGCCCAGCACCGCCACCGTGAGCCGGTCGTTCGCCGTCATGGTTCCCCCTCTTGCCGTCTGTCGCTGTCGCCTTTTCCTTCCGCCGCTTCGTGGGCGGCGGTATCCCGCGATGATCAGCAGAGGGGGGAGCCGCGTCAATGCCCGGGGCGTGCCGGGCCGGCCCTGGGACACTGGGCGCATGTGCCGGAGTATCAAGACGCTGCGTCCGCCCGTACTCCCCGACGAGGCCACCGAGGAGGAGATCCGGGCCGCCGCCCTGCAGTACGTCCGCAAGGTGTCCGGTTTCCGGGCTCCCGCCGCGCACAACCGGGAGGTCTTCGACCGCGCGGTGGAGGCGGTCACCGCCGCGACCGCCGAGCTGCTGACCGGGCTGGAGGTGCGGGGGAGGAGCGCGGCGGCCTCGGGCCGAGGCGGTCAGGCAGGCGATCAGGAAGGCAGTTAGGCAGGCAGCCAGTCGGGCAGGCGATCAGGCAGGCAGTCAGTCCTGCGGGCGCGGCCTGCGTATCAAGTACGCCGCGCCCGCGCCCGCGCCGAACAGGGCCGCCAGCGAGACCGCCGTGGCGATCCAGGTCGCGCCCAGCCAGTGGGCGCCGAAGTAGCCGAGGGCGACGCTGTAGGCGGCCCAGGCGGTGCCGGCCAGGATCGACCAGGGCAGGAAGTCGCGTACGCGGCGGCGGGCGGCGCCGGCGCAGAAGGAGACCACCGAGCGGCCCGCGGGGGCGAAGCGGGCGACGACGAAGAGGACGCCCCCGCCCCGGGCGAGAGCCGTGCCGAGACGTTCCTGCGCGTGCGAGAGGCGGCGGGAGCGGGCGATGGCGCGGTCCAGGCGTTCGCCGCCCCGCCAGGCCACGCGATAGGCCACCAGGTCTCCCAGTACGGACGCCGTGGCCGCGGACAGGATGAGGAAGAGCAGGTCGGGTACGTCGGCCTGGGTAGCCGTGCCGGCCGCTGCCGCCGTCGCCGCCATGACGACCAGGACACCGCTCGGCAGGATCGGTACGAAGACGTCCAGGAGGACGGACGCGGCCACCACGGCGTAGATCCATGGGCCGGCCGTCAGTGACCCCACGCTCTCCAGCACCGACAACTCCCCGACTCCCCGAGACTCCCCCGTGGGCCCGGTCGTGTCGCCTCGGGAGGCGGCAGGGCGGCCCAGTGACCGCCGGACAGCGTACGCCCCGGGTGTGACAGGGGGGTCCGCAGGGGCCGGATGTGTCCGCATCACGCCGTTCGCCCGACTGCCGTCCCGGGAGGCGGCCGGCGACCCGGCGGCGTACCAACGGAAGCGGAGACCGAGCGGTGGCGCGGCGGAGCAGGAGCGCGGTGGCGCGGCGGAGAGAAGCACAGTGGAGGAGTGGACACAGATGGTGGCAGGCATGGCCGTCGCCCTCACCGCGGCCGTGGTGACGGGCATGGGCGGTACGGCGGACGGCGGCGGCGAGTACTGGTCACGGAACGCCGCGACCTTCGCGCCCCCCGGCAGCCCCGCCCCGGTGGCGGTGACGTACGACAGGGCGCTCGTCCCGGAGGCCTCCTCGATCGAGGTGCACCAGCACACCGGGGCGGGTGGCGGGACGACCGTGCGGTTGCGGGTCACGGGGATGCGGGCCGGTCACACGTACGGGGCCCATGTGCACCAGAAGCCCTGCGGGGCCGAGCCGGACGACTCCGGCGGGCACTACCGGCACGAACCGTCCGCGGCCACCGCCGACAACGAGGTGTGGCTGGACTTCACGGCCGACGGGAGGGGCGTGGGCGAGGCGACGGCGCGGCACGACTGGGGGTTCCGGACGGGCGAGGCGTCCTCCCTGGTGCTGCACGAACGGCCCGGGGACTCCGGGGCGCGCGTCGGCTGTCTCACCGTGCCCTTCGGACGGGACGGGGGAACCGGGCCGGGACCGGGAGCGGGGTCTTACCCGTACGGGTGGAACGCGGAGGGGACGGGTACGGGGCGGTGTCCGTACGGGTGGACCGGGCAGAGTGCCGTGCCCCACGGCTGGGTCGGGCCGGGGACCGTGCCGTTCGTATGGAACTGGACGGAGCAGGACCGCGACTGGGACCAGGAACGGAACTGGGGGCGGGACCAGGACCTGGAAGCGCAAGGGGAGCGATGACGGCGCCCGCCGCCGCGGGAGCGGGGCGGGCGCCGTCGGGTACGGGGAGGGGCGTCAGGCCGCGACGGGCCTCCGCTCGGCGGCGGGCTCGTCCGTGGACGTCGCCGAGCGGCGGCTCGCGAAGAGCCGGTCGAGCCCGAACGCGCCGGAACCCGTGAAGATCAGCAGGAACATCGCCCAGCAGTACAGGGCGGCGCCTTCGCCGTTGTTCTCCATGGGCCACAGGGCCGAGGGCTGGTGCACCTTGAAGTACGCGTAGGCCATGGCGCCCGAGGAGATGAACGCGGCGGCGCGGGTGCCGAGGCCGAGCAGGACCAGGGTGCCGCCGACGAGCTCGATGACGGCCGCGTACCAGTCGGGCCAGGCGCCCACGTCCGGGGTGGTGCTGCCGAGCAGCCCGAAGATCTTGGCGGCGCCGTGGCAGGCGAAGAGCAGGCCGACGACGATGCGGAACAGGCCGAGGGCGTACGGCTGGGCGCTGTTCAAGCGTCCGGTCATGTGGGGGACTCCTTCGGTCGGGCATTCCGGCCCGCGGGCGAGCGGGCCGGTCGTGGGGACGATTGTGTTGCCGATCGCCCGCCAACGTTAGGCACGCCTAACCATTGGTTGCAAGTTCAACATTAGGCCAAGGCTTCACCTCCGCTTGGGCCTTGGCTTCCGGTCCGCGCGCACGTGAGCACGCTTTCTGGGCCGCGCGGGCGGTCAAGGGCGTGACCGGAACCGACCCCGCTGTCCGTCCGGTGCGCGGGGACTTCGCGGCACCGCGTCGGACGGTACGGACCCGGTGTTACGTACACCCTCCGGTTGCGTAACGGGAAGGGGACGTGCGGCAGTCGCTCCCGCGGAAGACGTCAGGGGGCGGAACCCTTCAGGAGGTGAGCTCCGACTCCGCCACCGTCTCCAGCCGGGCCGTGCCGCCCCGCGGCTCCCGTGCCCGGTCGAGGCGCAGCCGGGCCGAGCGGCCGCGCAGGGTGAGGGTCATCAGGTGGTTCCCGAACCAGGGGCCACCCGTGCGCCGCCAGTCGAAGGAAGGTCGCGCCCCCCTCCCGTGCCGGCCGAACCAGCGGCCGAGGGCGCGTCCCGTGCCGCTCCAGCCGAAGCGGAAGCCGAGCCGTATCGAGAGCGGTATGGCGTTGTGCACCGGGGAGCAGGTCAGCTGGAGCACCCGGGCGTCAGGGGCCTTCCTGGTGGTCCCTGCCGGACCGGCGGGCCAGGAAGGTTCCGCGATGTACGCGTGGTGCACGTCGCCGGAGAGGACGAGGACGGTGGCCGGTGCCCCCTCGCCCGACCCGGCCTCGACGATCAGGTCCGCCAGCGACTCGAACGACTCCGGGAACGCCGCCCAGTGCTCCAGGTCGGCCCGCCTGCGCAGGTCCTCGCCGATCCGGGCCCAGCGCGCCCCGCGCTCGCCCCGGCACAGGGCGGCGTCCCAGGCCTCGGCGTCGTGCACGAGGTGGGGGAGCAGCCAGGGCAGCGAGGTGCCGATGAGGAGGTGGTCGTACGCGCCGGGGTCGTCCAGCACCTGTGCGCGCAGCCAGCGTTCCTCGCCCGGGTCCAGCATCGACCGGCGGTCCTCGTCCAGGACCCGGGCGGCCCGGGTGTCGACCATCAGCACGCGGACCCGCCCGAAGTCCCGCCGGTAGCTCCAGCGGACGGAGTCCGGGTCCCGGTCGGCGCGGGCGGCGTGGGCGCGCAGCGCGTCCGTGCCGTCCGGTGCGGCCCGTACGGCGGCGTAGAGCGGATCGTCGGCCAGTTCGGCGGGCGCCAGGTTGCCGAGGTGCTGGTGGACCCAGTACGACATCAGTCCGCTCAGCAGCCGCTCCTGCCACCACGGGAGCGCGCGCATGTCGGACAGCCAGGCGGCGCTGGTGTTCCAGTCGTCGATGACGTCGTGATCGTCGAAGATCATGCAGCTGGGGACGGTGGAGAGCAGCCAGCGCACCTCCGGGTCGAGCCAGGACTCGTAGTAGAGGCGGGTGTACTCCTCGTAGTCCGCGACCTGGTCGCCGGGGGGTTCGGCGAGGTCGCGGCGGGCGGCGAGCCAGCGGCGGGTGGCCTCGGAGGTCTCGTCGGCGTACACCTGGTCGCCCAGCAGGAGCAGGACGTCCGGCCGCTCGGCCGCCGGGTCGGCGGCGATCCGGGCCGCGAGGGTGTCCAGGGCGTCGGGGCCGACCGGGTCCTCCTCGTGCGCGGGCGGCGCGGCCCAGCGGCAGGAGCCGAAGGCGACGCGGACGCACTCCGCGTCGGGGGTGCGGATCGTGGAGGGTGGGAAGGGCGAGTCGGGCAGGGGCCAGACGGGGGCGTCGTCGAGGAGCACCTCGTACGCCGTCGCGGTGCCCGGGGTCAGGCCGGTGACCGTGACCAGCGCGTAGTGGTGGCCGGCGATCTGGAAGGTGCGGGCGTCGCCGCGGGCACCGTCGGCGCAGCGCACCTCGGCGGCGCACGGCCGGCTCGTCTCGAGCCACACGGTCGCGGTGTCGCCGTCCGCGTACCTCAGCAGGGGGCCCAGCCGCAGTTCGGTCATCGACGATCATCCTCCTCCGTCGCCCCGTACGGTACGGGGCGACGGAGGAGGGCGTGAAGGTTCCGGCAGGACGACGGGCGGAACGTCCGGCGGATCGGCGGAACGTTTCAGCAGGCGGACAGGTAGTTCGTGAGCGCCGACTTCTCGGCGGAGTCCACCGACAGGCCGTAGTAGTGCTTCACCTGCACCCAGGCGCGGACGTACGTGCACCGGTACGCGGTGCGCGACGGCATCCACTCGGCCGGGTCCTTGTCGCCCTTGGACTGGTTCACGTTGTCCGTGACGGCGATGAGCTGCGGGCGGGTCAGGTCGTTGGCGAAGGACTGGCGCCGGGAGGTCGTCCAGGAGCTCGCCCCGGAGTCCCAGGCCTCGGCGAGCGGCACCACGTGGTCGATGTCCACGTCGGAGGCGGCGGTCCAGGTCGCGCCGTCGTACGGGGAGTACCAGCTGCCGCTGGTGGAGGCGCAGGCGGAGTCGGTGACGACGTTCGAGCCGTCGCGCTTGAGGACGGTCTCGCGGGTGTTGCAGGTGCCGCTGACGGTGATCCAGTGCGGGAAGAGGTCCCGGTTGTAGCCGGTGCGGTTCTCGGTCGCCACGGTGAGGGAGGCGAGGTAGGTGCGGGCGGTCGCGGCGCTCACCGGGGTGGGCAGGGCGGCGGCCGCGTTCGGGGCGCTGAACAGGCCCGTCATGGCTGCCAGGCCGGTGGCGGCGGCGAGTACACTGAGCCGTCGACGCGCGTAGAACTTACGCATGCGAACTCCCTCGAGGGGTGGGGGGGCTTGGGTGCGGGCAGGGGAACTCTGTCCGCGCCGTGTTGCGCCCGGATGAGCGTTCGGTGAGAAGTTAATGACGTGTGCATGACACGACAAGACCCGGGGCGCGCGAAATCCCGCACGGGTTCCTCCGGATGAGGCCCGCGGGGCCGTCGCGTACGATGGGAAGCGCAGAAGGGGAGTAGCTCTTCGCCGGACCGTCGACATACTGCTCAGCTCGTCTGAGCCGGCGCCCGGAGGCAGGCCTCGTCCAGGGGCCCGCCAGCGAGACCTTCGGCAAGCAGTGCACCGACCGCGCCGTCCGGCGCGGTCGCCCGTCCGTACCCCGTGGGTACGGGACCCGTGTGTGCTGCCGTGCCGAGGTGTCGCGTCAGTGAACGGTTCTCTCGGTGGGGCAGCCCCGACCGATTGAGGAACAGTGATCAGTCTCAGCGTCACGGCGCTCGTCTTCGGCGTCGTCTTCCTCGCCGAACTCCCGGACAAGACCGCGCTCGCCGGCCTCGTCCTCGGGACGCGCTACCGCCCCTCCTACGTCTTCGCCGGTGTCGCCGCCGCCTTCCTCGTCCACGTGGTGCTCGCCGTCGCGGCCGGCAGCGTGCTGACGCTCCTGCCCGGGCAGCTCGTCTCCGCGATCACCGGTGTGCTCTTCCTCGGTGGCGCGGCCGTGCTCCTGCTGAAGAAGGACGAGGAGGAGGGCGAGGTCCGCAAGCCCAAGGACCAGAGCTTCTGGAAGGTCTCCGGGGCGGGCTTCATGCTCATCCTGGTCGCCGAGTTCGGTGACCTCACGCAGATCATGACGGCCAACCTCGCGGCCCGCTACGAGGACCCCCTCTCCGTCGGCCTCGGCGCAGTGCTCGCGCTGTGGGCGGTGGCCGGGATCGGCATCGTCGGCGGCAAGGCCCTGATGAAGCGGGTGCCGCTGCGGCTCATCACCAGGATCGCGGCACTGGTGATGCTGGCGCTGGGCGTGTGGAGCCTGTACGAGGCGGTGGCGGGCTGATCCTGGTGAACCGGGGGGCAGGCGGTGAACCGGAGGTGGCGCGCCGGGGTGGGGTGCGTGGAGGTCGGAAGTGCCGGCCCGGGACCGCTGGCGCGGCGCGGGACTCGTTTTGTATCGTGGAGGAACAAAGTGGTTCCCGTCCGCACTCCCTGACCGGCGGGCGGGGCCACCTTGTTCCCGCGGGCCCGCGCCCCGCCCCCTAGCACGTCCTGGAGCATGCCGATGACGGCCACCACCGTTCTGACCGCCCGCGCCCTCCTCCTCGACATGGACGGCACCCTCGTCAACTCGGACGCCGCCGTCGAGCGCATCTGGCGCCGCTGGGCCGCGCTGCACGGGGTGGACGGGGACGAGGCCATGAAAGTGGTGCACGGGCGGCAGGGGTACGCCTCGATGGCGCTGCTGCTGCCGGACCGGCCCATGGCGCAGAACCACGCGGACAACGCCCGCCTGCTCGCCGAGGAGACCGCCGACACGGACGGTGTCGTGGAGATACCGGGTGCCGCCGTGTTCCTCGGCTCGCTCGCCGGGCTGCCGCACGCGCTCGTGACCTCCGCCAACGTGCCGCTGTCCACCGCCCGTATGGCCGCCGCCGGGCTGCCGCTGCCTGCCGTGCGCGTCACCGCGGAGTCCGTCGGGGCGAGCAAGCCCGACCCCGAAGGGTTCCTCAAGGGCGCCGCCGAACTGGGTGTCGACCCCGCGGACTGCCTGGTCTTCGAGGACTCCGGGGCGGGCATCACGGCGGGGCGCTCCGCCGGGATGCGGGTCGTCGGCGTCGGGCCGCGAGCGGCCGTGCACGGGCCGGACGCGCTGGTCACGGACCTCACGCGGGTACGGGTCGAGCGGGCAGGGAACGGCGAGCTGCGGGTCACCCTCGGCTGACGGCCTCCGCCGACCGCTGCCCGCCCGCGGTCTTCACCTGCGGCTGCCCGACTGTGACTCCCGTGTCCGCCTACGGCTCCCGTGTTCCCCTACGGCTTCCGTGTCCGCCTACGGCTCCCGTGTCTCCGCTTCGAGGCGTTCCCGGGTCGGCAGGCCGTACGCGCCCCGCTCGTCGTTCATGATGCCGCGGCGGAACTGGTAGTACTGGACGGCGTTCTCGACCCCGCGGTCGAAGTTCTCGTCGATGTCACCGTGGTACATGTCCAACTCGCGGAGACGCAACTGGAGTTCGGTGACCTCCGGGCCGTCGTCGCCGCGCCGCAGGGTCTGGGGGGCGGACTCCTCCTCCGGGGCGTCGGCCTCGGGCGCCGGTGCCTCCGTGGTGGCGGAGGTGTTCGGCGAGGGCTCGGCCGGATCCTCCTCGGCGGTCACCGACGGGGACGGGCTCGCCGCCCCGGCGGACGCCGACGGGGCGGAACTCGGGCTCGTGCCGGGCGAGGCGCCCGCGGTGCTGTCGTCGGCGTCGGCGGAGGGTTCGCCGGACGCCGACGCCGTGTCCTCGTCGGACGGCGGCGCCGCCTGTGACGCCTCCTCCTCGGGCGACCTCTCCGGCACGCTCGCCCGCAGACCGTCCGGCAGTGCCTCGTCCCGCGTGGGGGTGTCGTACGAGAACACGCCGCTCACGAAACCCGCGGTCACCAGGACGGCGGTCACGGCCCCCGCGACGGCGAACACGGTGCGCTTCCGGCGCGGGTGCCGCGCGGCGCCGGTGCCGGGGCCGGTGGGGGCACCCGGGCCGGCGGGCTCCTCGAAGAGGCGTACGTCGGCGGAGTCGGGCCGGGTCGTTCCCGCCGCCATCGGCACGGTGATCGTGGGTGCCCCGGCGGGCCGCCGGTCCGGCCCGGTCCGCTGGTCGGGCTCCCCGGCGGCTCCCGTGCCTTCCTGCCCCTGCGCTCTCGCCTCTCTCCCCGGTTCCCCCGCTCCCGCTGCCGCCTCCGCGCCTCGCGGTGCCTCCGCACCCTTCTCGGCAGTGCCGTCGAGCTCGACGTAGGGGCGGATGCGCAGCGGGTCGAAGTCCTCCGCGGCCGCCGCCTGGGCCGTACGGGCGTCCCGGAGGGCGTCGGAGGCGCGGGTGCCGCACGGGCAGGACGGGGTGCCGTCGGCGGCGCGCGGTGCCGCGCACTGCGGACAGACGTGACCCCTCGGTTCGGCGGCATGGCCGTTCGGCTCGCTCACGCGTGATCCCTCCCGTACGAACTCCAGAGATTATGCAGATCTTGCGCACAAGATCTCCAAGGCACCCTCGGAATACCGGATTCCGATGTGGGCGAGCAGGGCGTAAGGGGGCGCAACGGGCGAGGAGTTGGCGGGGCGGACGGGTGAGCGGGTGAAACAGTTTACGGGTGGACGTTCGGGCAACCCGTTGCGGAAACAGGCCCGTTGGGTCGAGAACCCCGGAAGGCATACATGTCCACAGGCTTGATCATCGCTTTGATCGTGATCGTGGCGGCCGTCGTGGTCATCGCGGTCGTGCTGTCCCTGCGCAACCGAGGGGCCGACGGAGGGCGCGGGCTGCGGCGCCGCTTCGGGCCCGAGTACGAGCGGACGCTCGCCAGGCACGACGGTGACACCAAGGCGGCCGAGCACGAGCTCGCCGAGCGGGTGAAGCGGCACGGCTCGCTGGAGCCGCGGGCGCTGGAGCCTGCCGAGCGCGAGCGGTACGAGGTCCGCTGGACGGCGGTACAGGAACGTTTCGTCGACTCGCCGCGCGAGGCCCTCACCGAGGCCGACCGGCTGCTCGGCGAGGTGGCCGGCGCGCGCGGCTTCCCGGACAGCGGCCGCTACGACGAGCAGCTCGACGCGCTCTCCGTGCACCACGCGCACCACGTCCACGGCTACCGGCGGGTGCACCGTGTCGCGCACGCTCCCGCCACCGGTGAGACGGGCCCGGGCGGCACGGGCACCGAGGAGATGCGCACGGCGCTGGTCGAGGCCCGCGCGCTGTTCGAGGAGCTGGTGGCCCCGGGCGGCCACCGGAACTCCGACCACCGTACGGAGGCGGCGGCCCACCACGGCTCGCGCACCAGCCCGTCGTGGTCGTTCAACAAGCGTCACCCGAAGGAGAGCTGAGGGGGTTGAGGGAAATGGCAGACAACATCGGAACCGGCCGGGACACCCAGCGCATGGAGGCCGTACCGGGCCACGAGGGCCCGCAGGGAACGAGGCGGGGAACGACGGCAGGAAAGGCACCGGGAGCCGCGCCGGGCGCGACACCGGGAGCGGCGCCGGGCGTGGACGGTTCGACGGGATTCGCGGCCCCTGCCGCACCCACGGCCCCCGGCGCGCCCACGGCCCCCGCCGCACCCGCCACGTCCACCGGACACGCCGGGTCCGCCGGGTCCGCCACGTCCGCCACGTCCACGGGGCACGCGGGCCCCACCGAGTCGGTGGCGAAGGCCAGGGCGACGGCGGCGGCGACCGGGTCCCACCGCGCCTCGCTGCTCCCGCACCAGGAGTGCGACAAGTACACGGAGCGGCTCCACCACACGGTCAGCGGGTTCGTCGACGGTCCCCGGGACGCCGTGGAGGACGCCGACCGCGTGCTCGAGGAGATCGCCTCCCGGTTCACCGAGGCCGTGGCCGAACGGCGCCGTACCCTGCGCACCTCCTGGCAGGGCGGCACCGAGGGCGGACCGTCCACCGGTGACACCGAGCAGCTGCGCCTGGCCCTGCGCGACTACCGCGAGCTGGCCGAGCGGCTCCTGAAGGTGTGAGGGCCGCTCCGCGCCTCGTACCCGTGAACGTACGACGAGGCCGCGCCCGGACCGTGATCCGGGGGCGGCCTCTCACGTGTCGTCGTGACCCCGTGTCGTCACCCGCGTGACGCGCGCTCTCCTGTCACCGCCGCCCCTCCGCCCCTCTCGCCTCTTCCCTCACTGCCGCCCTTCCCGCCACTGCCGTACGACCTCCTCCTCGTCGTACGGCTTGAGGCCGAGCGGCGGGCCCGGCGGGGGCTTGAACATCATGTCGCGGATCTTGGCATTGATCTCGGTGACGATCTTCCGTACGACCCGCTCCGAAGGCGCGGACAGGGCCGCCGCCAGCGCGTCCTCGGCCTCCTTGCGCAGGGCCAGGGTCGGCGGCAGTACCGCCAGCCCCTCGCGGGCCATCTTCCGCTTGATCCACCACAGTTCGTCATAGGGCGTGTCGGAGTCGGCCAGTGGCTTGCCCGCGCCCGGCAGCGCGGCGAACTCCCCGCGCGCTTCCGCGTCACGGATCTGTTTGTCGACGAAGGACTCGAAGCTGACACCCGGTGGCTTGCGCTCGGTCATGTGTCCAGTGTGCCTGGAACCGCACATCTGGCCGAGGGGCCGATCTATCATGCGGCGGCGGTGCGCCGGGCGAGCCCGCGCGGTGACACGGACAGGGTGACGGCCGGGCGTGCGGACCGGAACCCGTGACCAGAAGGAGCGCACGTGCTCGAACTCACCATGGCCTCGGTCTCCGGCGGGGACGCGGGGGCGACGGCCGGCATGCTGATGGCCGACGCGCCCAGCGACCCGGGCGTCGTGCTGCGGGTGGGCCGTGACCGGGCCGTGTGCCGTCTCGCGACGCCCGACGACTGGCTGTTCGTCTCCCGGGTCCACCTGGAGTTCCTGTGCGCCCCGGACGGCAGCTGGCAGGTCACCTGGCTGCGCGGTTCACAGCCGGACCCCTCCGCGGAGGTGAGCCTGGCCCTGGCCGGGATACGGCCCCAGCCCCTCCAGTACGGCGCGACCGCCAGGCTGCCGCAGGGCAGCAGCGGCGAACTGGTCATCCAGGACCGCACCGGGCCCCGCAGCGTCAACGTGGGCTTCTTCCACGAGCGGTGAGGCTCCGGGAGACGGTTCCGGCCGTCAGTCCAGCACCCGGGCCAGCGCGAAGCCGTCGTACCCCTTGCTCCCCACGGTCTGCACCGCCGTCGCGCTGAGCCTGGGGTGCGTGGCCATGAGGTCGAGCGCGGCGCGGGTGCCCCGGATGCCCGGGTCGTCGCTGTCGGCGTCCGCGACCCGGCCGCCCTGGACGGCGTTGTCGAGCACGATCAGCGTGCCGGGGCGGGAGAGCCTGAGCGCCCACTCCACGTAATGCGGGTTGTTGGCCTTGTCCGCGTCGATGAAGACCAGGTCGAACGGCTCGGGGTGCTCGTCCGCGAGCTTCGGCAGCGACTCCAGCGCGGCGCCCACCCGCACCTCCGCCTTCCCGGCGAGGCCGGCCCGCTCCAGGTTGCGGCGGGCGACCTCGGCGTGCCGGGCGTCGTACTCGAAGCTGATCAGCCGGCCGCCCTCGGGGAGCGCGCGGCCCAGCCAGATCGTGCTGTAGCCGCCGAGCGTGCCGATCTCCAGGATCCGGCGCGCGCCCTGGACCTGGGCGAGGAGCTGGAGCAGCTTGCCCTGGTTGGGGGCGACGTTGATGGGCGGGAGACCGGCGGCCTCACTGTCGCGCAGCGCCGCGGTGAGGACCTCGTCCGCCGGGGCGAGGAGGGCGGTGAAGTAGGCGTCGACGTCGTTCCAGGGGCGGGACTCGCTGCCGCTCATGCACCGTGCCTTTCGTCGTTCCGGCTGCTCCGTCCAGTCGGATTGACCGACCAGTCGCGCGGGTCGAGCGTAGACCCGGCGGCGGCCCGTGGAGTGGACGCAACCCGCCGCGCACTATCGTCATCCGGACAAAAGCGGGACGGACGTCAGGTGAAGCAGGGGTTGCCTGCGTCTCATCCCGGGGGCAGTGCGACTCTCTAGGGGTGTCCCCAGGTGCGCACAGGGACCACCTACGGGACGAGACGGGGCGGGAGGGCCGACGGGGCGTGGCGAACGCGGAGCAGGGCAGACCGGGCAATGCCTTCGGGGCAGCGGCGGGCGAGGTCACGACGAGGCTGGGTACGGCCCGCGCGGGGCTGTGGCTGCTCGCCGCCGTCCTCGCCGTACGGCAGGTCGCCGCCGTGCTGGGCACCCCCAAGGGGGAGCGGCTGACGGATCTGGAGACCTGGGTCGGGTCGAACGGCGTCCTGCACGTGAGCGGCTCGCTGTACGACTCGACCCGGTTCACGGGTACGCCGTTCGGCGGACTCGTCCTCAAACCGCTGACGCGTGCGGCGGAGCAGGCCCTCGGCTGGGGCTGGACCTTCGGCACGCTGCTGCTGGTGGTCGCCCTCGGCCTGATCGTCGCCCGCGCCCTGCCCCAGCCGGTGTCCCGGCGCACGGCCCTGCTGGCCGCGCCCGTCGCCATC
This sequence comes from Streptomyces sp. CRN 30, assembly GCF_034105845.1. Classification (NCBI taxonomy): domain Bacteria; kingdom Bacillati; phylum Actinomycetota; class Actinomycetes; order Kitasatosporales; family Streptomycetaceae; genus Streptomyces; species Streptomyces sp. CRN 30. The sequence goes on from NZ_JAVRHI010000442.1 coordinate 97,587, forward strand.
AGCCTGCTGATGCTGTCGCTGCCGGTGCGCAACACCCTGCACCTCGGCCAGACCAGCATCATCCCCGTCCTGCTGGTCCTCGCCGCGTGCTTCGCGGTCCGCGGGGAACGCGCCGGCGGGGTCCTCGTCGGCCTCGCGGCCGCCCTGCAGCCGACCGTGCTGCTGTTCGCGCCGCTGCTGTGGTTCACCGGGCGCCGGCGCGCGGCCGTCGCCGGCGGCGTCACCTTCGTCGCGTGCACCGCGCTCGCCTGGGCGGCGATGCCGCAGGACTCGTACACGTACTGGGTGCACCACCTCGCGGGCGTCGGGCTCGGCGGCGCGGCGGACGGTCTGGCCAACCAGTCGCTGCACGGCGCGCTGCTGCGGCTCGGCCTCACCGGGCCGCTGGAGATCGCGCTGTTCCTGGCGCTGGCCGTGGCCGTCGCCGTCGTCGGTCTGCGCCGGGCCGTGCGGTACGCGGCGGACGGGCAGCTGCTGCTCGCCGTCGCGATCACCGGCTGTGTCGCCGTCGCCGTGTCGCCCACCACCTGGCAGCACCAGCTGCTGTGGGTGCTGCTCGCGGTGGTCGGCCGGGTCGGCAGACGGGCCTCCGACCGGTACGTGTGGCCGGTCGCCGTCGTGCTGGTGATGACGCTCCCCGCGAAGATGATGCTGCCGAACATGGCGGCCCTGCACCCGGTGCGCGACAACGCCGTGCTGCTGGCCGCGCTCGCCGCCGCCGTCGCCGTGCCGTTCCTCTCCCGCACCTCCCCGTACTACCGGGAGCCGGTCCCCACCGAGCACGCCGCCCCGGTCCCCACCCGGTGGGGCTTCGTTCCGCTGCTGCCGTTCCTGCGCCGCGTCCTCACCCGCCCCAACCTGCTCCTCGAACTGCTCCTCATCCGTGTCACGTACGCCGCCTACTCGCAGGTGCGGATCGCGGCGGCCGGCGGGCGGGCCACCGCCGAGGAGCACGGCGAGCAGATCCTCGCCGTCGAGAGGGCCCTGTTCCTGGACGTCGAGCACTGGGTGAACCACACGGTGGTCGGCATCGGCTGGCTGCGCGACTTCTTCGACTTCTACTACTCGTCGTTCCACTTCGTCGTCCCGCTGGCGATCCTCGCCGTGCTGTACGTGCGCCGCCCCGCCGACTACCGCTGGGCGCGCTCGTCCCTCGGCTTCGCCACCCTGCTCGCGCTGCTCGGCTTCTGGCTCTACCCGCTGGCCCCGCCGCGCCTGATGCCCGGGCTCGGCATCATCGACACGATCCACGGCGTGCAGGACTTCTCCCAGCCGGACTACGGCACGCTGACCGCACTGACCAACCAGTACGCGGCGATGCCCTCGCTGCACTTCGGCTGGTCGCTGTGGTGCGGGCTGGTCATCGCGATCGTCGCGCCGAAGGCCTGGATGAAGGCGCTCGGCCTGCTGCACCCGCTCCTCACGTTCGCGGCGATCGTGGCGACCGGCAACCACTACATCCTGGACGCGGCGGGCGGTGCCGTGGTGGTCGGCGCGGGCTTCGGCCTGACGTACCTGCTGCAGGGGCCGCGGGCGCGCGAGAAGGCGTCCGCGGAGCCGGAGCCCCGTACGGAACCGGAGACGGCCGAGGTCAGCGCGGCGGCCGCTCGAACGTGACCGGTGCCTCGAAGGCGGCCCTGCGGGTGGCGCGGCGCAGCGCCTTGAGGAGGGTGGAGCCGAGGGTCAGGGTCAGGGCGACGGTGACCAGCGCCCGGCCCAGGTCCCAGGCCAGGGACGTGGCCAGGCAGTAGGCGAGGAAGCGGACCAGGTTGGCGCCGAGGGGGGCGTCCGGGTCGAAGGCCACGCCGGAGGCGAGGGAGGGCAGGAACGGCCAGCCCGCGAGGTTCATGACGGTGCCGTAGGCGAAGGCGGCGAGGAAGCCGTACGCGGCCAGCAGCAGCAGTTCGGCGCGCCCGCGCAGCCGGCCCGCCCCCGGCAGCAGTCCGGCCCCCATCGCGAACCAGCCCATCGCCAGCATCTGGAACGGCATCCAGGGCCCCACCCCACCGGTGAGCAGCGCGGACGCGAACATCGTCACGGCGCCGAGGACGAAGCCGAAGCCAGGGCCCAGGACCCGCCCACTGAGCACCAGCAGGAAGAACATCGGCTCGATGCCCGCCGTGCCGGCGCCGATCGGGCGCAGCGCCGCGCCGGTCGCGGCCAGCACCCCGAGCATCGCCACGGCCTTCGCGCCGAGCCCCGACTCGGAGATCGTCGCCCCCACCACGCCGACGAGCAGCACCAGCAGCCCGGCGAAGAGCCAGGGCGCGTCCTGCGCGTGCGCGGCCACAGCTGAGTCGGGGTCCGCGAACAGCGGCCAGCCGAAGGCCGCCACGCCCACGGCGCTGACCAGGGCGAGCGCGGCGAGGGAGCGGGGGCCCAAGGGTACGGGGCGGGAGCGGTTCACGTCTTTCACGCGTTCTCGGCCTCTCACGCGTCCTCGACCTCCAGCGCCCGCCGCACCTGCGCCACCGTCAGCCACTTCTGTGGCGCCAGCACCTTCGTGACCTGGGGCGCGAAGGACGGGGAGGCGACGACCACCTCGGCGGTGGGCCCGTCGGCGACCACCTCGCCGTCCGCGAGGATCACCACCCGGTGGGCCAGCTCGGCGGCGAGTTCCACGTCGTGGGTGGCCAGGACGATGGCGTGGCCCTCGGCGGCCAGCGCGCGCAGGACGGTGACCAGGCGGGACTTGGCCGCGTAGTCGAGGCCCCGGGTCGGTTCGTCGAGGAGGAGCAGGGGAGGACGGGCCGTCAGGACCACCGCGAGGGCGAGCGCCAGGCGCTGGCCCTCCGACAGGTCACGGGGGTGCGTGCCGTCGGCCACGCCGGGGAGCAGCCCGGTCACCAGCGCGCGGCAGGTGCCCGGCGCGGCGCCCGCGTCCTGGTCTGCCGCCGCGCACTCGGCGGCCACCGTGTCGGCGTACAGCAGGTCCCTCGGCTCCTGCGGAACGAGGCCGACGCGGCGGACGAGGTCGCGCGGGGCCGTGCGGTGCGGGACCGCCCCGCCGACGCGCACCGTGCCGCCGGCCGGCTCCACCAGGCCGACCAGTGCGCCGAGGAGGGTGGACTTCCCGGCGCCGTTGCGGCCCATCAGCGCGACGGTCTCGCCCGCGGCGACGGTGAGGCCGACACGGTGCAGGGCCTCGACCTGCCCGCGGTGGACGGTGAGGGAGTCGACGAGCGCGGCGGGGGAGTCGGAGGGGCCCGGTACCGGGGCCGCCCGGTCGCGCCTCCTGCGCAGCAGGAAGCCGGCGCGGCGGGGTGCGGGTGCGGGCGGGGCGGCGGCCGG
>NZ_JAVRHI010000443.1:0-51443 GCF_034105845.1 Streptomyces sp. CRN 30
CGCGCGGCGAGCCGCGCCAGCCCGGCCGGACCGGTGCGCCCGGCGGCCAGCCGCGCCGCCAGCGCCTCCAGCGACTCCCGTACGTCGAACAGGTGCCGTACGTCGGCGGGGGCGAACGGCGCGACCAGCGCACCCCGGCGCGGCACCAGCACCACCAGCCCGTCGGCCTCCAGGAGCCGCAGCGCCTCCCGCAGCGGAATGCGGGACACCTCCAGCTCGGCGGCCAGGTCCCGCTCCACCAGCCGCTGTCCGGGCTGCAGTTCGCCCTCCACGATCCGCCGGCGCAGCGTGTCGTAGGCGCGCCCGCACAGCGAACCGCGCGGCGCACCGGACGACTCCGCGCTTGTGACCACGGCTTTCCTCCATGTCTCGGGACCGCACCACTGTAGGCCGCCCCGACGAGGGCGCCGCGACTGCTAACCGCGCGCTAACACGGCGGAAACAAGGGGCTCCGACACTGATTGCCACTTAACGGTATACCAGTAACCGGTTCACGGCCCTGCCCGTGCCCTGTCCCCCGGAGGCACCCATGCCGCACCCGCGCCCCGCCGCCGCCCCGCCGTCGTGGACGAACCCTCGCCCCGGCCTTCGCTCACGCCACCGCACCGGCCTCACCTGCGCGTTGGCCCTCGCCGGCGTCACGGCCCTCACCGGCTGCGGCGGCTCCTCGGCCGCGAGCGCCGACGACGGCACACTGAAGGTGGGCGTGCTCTTCCCCGGCTCGCTCTCCGACGACGGCTTCATGGAGTCGGCGTACCGCGGCTACCAGCGGGCCGCGAAGACCCACGACGGCACCCTCGTGTTCGGCAAGGCGGAACAGGTCGCCACCGCCGACTACGAACAGGCCCTCGTCCGCTTCGCGACCGGCTCCGACCTCGTCATCTCCCTCGGCGGACAGACGGACGCCGCCGTACGCAAGGTCGCCGCCCGCTTCCCCGACGTGAGGTTCGCCGAGATCGGCGGCCCCGCCGACGGCAGGCCCACCGCCAACCTCGCGCTCTATGACCCCCGGCAGGCCGAAGCGGCCTACCTCGCCGGCGCCGCCTCCGCCCTGCTGTCGGAGAAGAACACCGTCGCCTTCGTCGGCGGCGCCGAACTGCCCGCCATCGTCAACGCCGCCCAGGAGTTCGAGAACGGCGCCCGAGCCGCCGACCCCGGCGTCAAAGTGCTCACCCCCCAGTACGTCGGCGACTTCAACGACGCCGCCAAGGCCAAGCAGTCCGCCCTCGCCGACTACGGCGCCGGCGCCGACGTCCTCGGCCAGGTCCTCAACCTCGGCCACAAGGGTCTCGCCCAGGCCGCCGCCCAGACCGGCTCCTCCCTCATCGGCGGCCCGATCGCCCACCCCTGCCCGGCCGACGGCTCCTACGCCGGGTACGTCGAGACCGACATCGGCGCCGAGATCGAGTACGCCGCCGACCACCTCGCCGCCGGCACCTGGAAGGCGGAGGCGGTCCGCTTCGGGCTCACCTCCGACGAACCGCACAACGACATCGTGCTCTGCGGCGAACCGCCCGCGGGCGTGGAGAAGAAGCTCGACGCGCTGAAGGCGGAGATCGTCTCCGGGGACGTCACCACCCGATGAACACGCGGCAGCCCTCACAGAACACCACCGCCCCGGCGCCCGCCCTGGAGATCCGCGGCCTCGCCAAGTCCTTCGGCGGCGTACGCGCCCTGCACGGCGTCGGCCTCACCGTGGCCGCCGGCACCGTGCACTGCGTCCTCGGCGAGAACGGCGCCGGCAAGTCGACCCTGTGCCACCTCGTCGCCGGCTCCCTCACCCCGGACACCGGAAGCCTGCGCCTGTACGGCCAACCGTACGCACCCCGCCGCCCCGCCGACGCGCTCGCGGCCGGTATCGCCATGGTCCACCAGCACTTCAGCCTCGTCCCCACCCTCACCGTGCGGGAGAACCTCCGGCTGCTGCGCCTGCCCGGCCTGGCCGGACGCCTGGAACGGGTCGAGGAGGAGTACGGCCTCGCCCTCGACCTCGACGCGCGCGTGTCCGCGCTGCCCGTCGGGCTGCGCCAGCGCGTCGAGATCGTCAAGGCGCTGCTGCGCGAACCGCGGCTGCTGCTCCTCGACGAACCGACCGGCGTCCTCGACCCGGCGGCCGTCGACGCCCTGCTGACGACGTGCCGGCGCATCGCCGACCGGGGCGGCGCGGTCGTCCTGGTCACCCACAAGCTCGGCGAGGTCGCCGGCGCCGGTGACGAGGCGACCGTCCTGCGCGGCGGCACGGTGGCGGGCGGCGGCCCCCTGGCCCAACTCCCGCCCGAACGGCTCGTACCGATGATGATCGGCCGGTCCGTGAGGGAACTGGACCCGGCACTGTCCGGCACGCTCGGGGTCGCCACGGACCCGTCCGGGCCAGGGGCGTCCGTCCCACCGCCCGCATCGCCGCCCGCGCCGCCGTCCGGCGAACCCTCCGGCGGGCCGGCGGCTCCCGCACTGGACGTGCAGGACGTCACCGTGCGCCGGTCCGACGGCACGTACGCCCTCGACGGAGTCTCCCTCACCGTCGCCCCGGGGGAGATCGTCGGCGTCGCCGGAGTGGAGGGCAACGGACAGAGCGAACTGATGGCCGTCCTGGGCGGCTCTCTCGCACCGGACACCGGCCGGGTCGTGGTCGGGACGGCCGACGTCACCCGCTCCGCCCCCGCGCGCCGCACCGCCGCCGGACTGGGCATCGTCCCCGAGGACCGTCACCGCGAGGGCTGCGTCGGCGAGATGTCCGTCGCGGAGAACCTGTTCCTTGGCCGCCTCGGCGACTTCCGCCGCGCCCGGCTCTTCCTCGACCGGGCCGCGCTGCGCCGGGCCGCCGACACCGTCCTCACCGAACACGGCATCCGCGCGGACGGCCCCGACACACCGGTGGCCGCCCTGTCCGGCGGCAACCAGCAGAAAGTGGTGCTCGCCCGGGAACTGGCCCTGGACCCGCTGGTCTGCCTCGCGGCAGCCCAGCCCACCCGGGGCCTCGACGTCGGCGCGGTCGACGCGGTGCACACCCGGGTCCGCGAGGCCGCGGCCCGCGGCGCGGGCGTCGTCCTCGTCTCCAGCGAACTCGACGAACTGCTCACCCTCTGCCACCGCGTCGTCGTCGCCTACCGGGGCCGCCTGTCGGGCCCGGTCACCACCGGCACCGCACACGCCCGCGAGCGGATCGGCCGGCTGATGCTCGGTACCGACGGCACCGACGGCACCGCCTTGGCGGAGGTTCCCGTCGAGGGCCGGGCGAACCGGGCGGACCGGGCGCACATGACCCCTGCGCCGCCGCCCTCGTGACCCGGCCTCACACCCCACACCTCACCTCACCCTCACCCTCTCCATTCCCGCTCCCGCTCCCGCTTCCGCAAGGACCGTCATGACCCTGTCCCTCGCGCCCCCGCGCCTCCGCGGGCGCCTGCGTCACCCCCTCGCCCTCGCGGCCGGTGCGGGCGTCCTCGCCCTCGGTGTCGGCGCCGTACTCGTCGTCGCGGCCGGTGCCGATCCCGCCACCGCCTGGGCCGCCCTCGACGAGGGCATGTTCGGCTCGCCGTACTCCCTGGGCAGCTCCCTCGACTCCGCCGCGGTACTCGCGCTGATCGCCACCGGCTTCACCGTCGCCCACCGCGCCGGACTCGTGAACGTCGGCGGCGAGGGGCAGTTGTGCGCGGGCGGACTCGCGGCCGCCGCCACCGCCCTGGCCCTCCCCGCGGGCGTGCCCGCCGCCGTGGGTATCCCCCTCACGCTGCTCGCCGGGTTCCTCGGCGGGACGGCCTGGGCGTCGGTGGCCGCCCTGCTGTACAACCGGCGCGGCACCAGCGAGGTCATCACCACCCTGCTGCTGAACTTCGTGGGCGCGGGTGCCGTGTCGCTCGCCGTCCACGAGGAGGGCCTGTTGCGCCAGCCCGTGACCTCCTCCGAGACCCTCCCGCAGTCCGCGGCGCTGCCCGAGGGCGCCCGGCTGCCCCTGATCGCCGGACCGGATTCGCCCGCGACGGCCGTCGTCGCCGTCGCCGCGGCCGCCCTGGTGATCACCGCCGTCGTCCTGCGCCGTACCCCGGCCGGCCTGAGGCTGAAGGCCGTCGGGCACTCCTCCGCCGCATCGGCCCGGCTCGGACTGCCGGTGGCGGGCCTGCGACACACCGGCCTCGGTGTCGCGGGCGGCCTGGCCGGTCTCGCCGGCGCGAGCCTCGTCGCGAGCGCGCCCTACGTCCTGGCCGAGCACTTCTCCTCCGGGTACGGCTTCGCCGGACTGGTGGTGGGGCTGCTCGCCCGCGGCTCCTTCACCGCCGTCGCCGCCGTGTCCCTGCTGTTCGGCTTCCTCACCAGCGGCGGCATCAACCTCCAGCTCGCCGCCGGGGTCCCCGCCTCCTCCGTCCAGATCGTGCAGAGCGTCCTGGTGCTGCTGATCGCCGCGGCCATGCTCTGGAGCGAACGCCGCACCGGGACGGCCGGGGGTGCCGCGTGAGCGCCGTACTCGAAGAACTCGCCGCGGGCGGCGTCCGTCTCGCCGTCCCCCTGCTCCTCGCCTCCGCCGGGGAACTGCTCAGCGAACGCGCCGGCGTCCTCAACCTGTCGGTGGAGGGCATGATGCTCACCGGCGCGTTCGCCGGGGTGGCCGGCGCCCTCGCCTCGGGCAGCGCCACGGTGGGCGTGGTCTGCGCGCTGGCCGCCGGACTCGCCGTCGCGCTGCTCCAGGCGGTACTGAGTGTCACGCTGCGCGCCGACCAGATCGTCACCGGCATCACCGTCAACGCGCTCGCCCTGGGCGGCACGACGTACGGCGCCCGGCTGCTGTTCGGCGACGGCGGCACCGACCCGGTGCCCGGCTTCGACCCGTTGCCGGTCCCCGGTCTCAGCGGCATCCCGGTCCTGGGCCCCGCGCTGTTCTCCCAGAGCGCCCTCGGCTACACGGCGTTCGCCCTGGTCGCCGTCCTGGCCGTCGCCTGCGCCCGACGCACCTCCTGGGGCCTGACGGTGGACGCCGTGGGGGAGGACCCTGCCACCGCTGACCGCTGCGGACTGCCCGTACGCGCCGTCCGCTACGCCGTCGTCCTGCTCACCGGCCTCACCTCCGGCCTGGCCGGCGCCCAGCTCGCCCTCTCCGAAGTGCACGCCTTCAGCGACAACATCACCGCCGGCATCGGCTACCTCGCCGTCGTCGCGGTCATCGCCGGCCGCTGGCGGGCCTGGCCCACCGTGGCGGCGTGCCTGTTCTTCGGCGTCGCCCAAGCGCTGCAGTTCACCGCGCCGGCGCTCGGCCTGCACCTGTCCGCCCCGCTGCTGACCACGCTGCCCTACGTCTTCGCCCTGCTCGCGGTGAGCGGCCTGGTGGGCCGGAGCCGGGCACCGGGGGCGCTCACACGGCCGTTCGTACGCGGCGCGTGACAGTCACGCGCCGCGACCCGCTCAGCTCACCCATCCACTTCGCCCACCGGAGACGCACCGCATGACCCTCCTCCTGACCCGTTCCGAGATCCGACGCCTGCTGGAGACCGCCACCGGCGAGGTGGAGGCCGCGGTGGAACAGGCCCACCGCGACCTCGCCCGGAACCGGGCCGTGCTGCCGCCCCCGCCGGCCATGGGTGTTCCCGGCACCGACGGCGTCTTCCTGGCCATGGCCGCCACCTCCGCCCCCTCCCGGCTCGCCGCGGTCAAACTCCTCGCCGACCTCCCCGGCAACCGGGACCACGGCCTGCCCGCGCAGCGCTCCGCCGTCCTGGCGGTCTCCGCGCGCACCGGCGAGGTCGAGGCGGTGCTGGACGGCGCCGAGGTCACCCGGTTCCGTACGGCCGCGGCGACGGCGGTCGCCACCCGGGCGCTCGCCCGTGAGGACGCCGCCGTCCTCGGCCTGATCGGCACGGGACCGCTGGCCCTCGCCCACGTCCGGGCCCTGGCCGGCGTCCGGGAGTGGAAGTCGGTGGCGGTCTGGGGCCGCACCCCCGCCAACGCCGCGGCCCTCGTCGAGCGGATCACCGGCGAGTTCGGCCTGTCCGCGGAACTGCTGGACGGTCCGCGCCAGGTCACCGAGGCGGCGGACGTCCTGTGCACCCTCACCCCGTCCCGGGAGCCCGTCGTCCACGGTGCCTGGCTGCGGGCGGGGCAGCACGTCAACGCCGTGGGCGCGCCGCCGCGTCCTGATCACCGGGAGATCGACACGGCGGGTGTGGTCCGCTCCCGGATCGTCGTCGACCACGGTCCGACGGCCCGGAGCAAGTCCGGTGACGTCCTCCTCCCGCTGGCCGAAGGTGCCCTGGGGGAGGAGGAGTTCACCGTCGAACTGGGCCAGGTGCTGGAGGGACAGGCCGAGGGCCGCACCGGACCGGACGACATCACCCTGTTCGACTCGGTCGGCATCGGCCTCCAGGACCTGGCCCTCGCCCGCCTGCTGATCCGGCTCGCCACGGCCTCCGGCACCGGGACGCGCGTGGACCTGGCGGCATAACGGCCGCCCGGCACCTCACGCGGGACCTCCGGTCAGTGCGTCGCTCAGTCGTCGAACCCGCTGCCCAGGTGCGCCTCGGCCGCCACGGTCCCCAGGGAGCCGGAGCCGAACGTCACCGAACCGGCCGCCGTCACCTGGCCGCCGGTTCCCGCCGGGAGCACCCACACCCCGCCGGACCGGTCGTTCTCGCCCGGGGCCCCGGCGAACAGGTCACCGCGGCCGTCGCCGTCGACGTCGCCGATCCGGACGGCCCCGCCGAAGCGGTCGGACGCCTCGGCGGCCCCCGGCACCGAGGCGGTGTCCTGCGTGAACGTCTTGGCCCCGGTCCCCGTCGGGCCGCTCGCGGTGCCGAGGAGCACGGTCACCGAACCCGCGTCGACCGCGTCCCCCACGTCCTCACCGGGAGCGCCGACCGCGAGGTCGAGGTGCCCGTCGCCGTTGACGTCGCCCAGCGACAGGGCGGCACCGAAGTCGTCACCGTACTCGGTGGAGCCCTGGATGCCCGCCGTGCCCTGGTGCAGCAGCGTGCGGGAGGTGGTGGTGTCCGGGCCGGCGGCGGTGCCGCGCAGGATCTCCACCGCACCGCCGAGCGGCTCGACGTCCTCGGTGCCGGTCATGTCCCCGTCGCCGGTGCGCCCCAGTACGACGTCGGCCCGGCCGTCCCCGTCCAGGTCGCCCACGGCCACGGCCACGCCGCCGTCCAGCGTCCTACCGGTCGGTCCGTCGGTGAGTGTGCGGGCGGGGGAGAGACCGCCGCTGCCGCCCGCCAGGTACTGCACCAACCGGGGCCCGTGGTACGGCAGTTCGCCGGAACCGTGCGAGACGACGGCCACCAGGTCGTCGCTCCCGTCGCCGTCGACGTCACCGGCGGCCAGCACCGGCCGGTTCCACAGCACGTCCTCCGGGCCGCCCACCTCCAGCTCCAGGGCCTCGGTGCGGTCCGCCCCGGCGACCCGGTCGAAGGGGCCGTAGGAGACCGAGGTGCCCGCGGCCACGTCCGGCCGCCCGTCCCCGTCGAAGTCGCCGGTGGCCAGGGCCTCCCCGAGGCGCTGTGCCGCACGGTCGCCCTTGAGGACCGTACCGCCGGACAGGCCGTTCGCCCCGCCCCACATCACCGTGAGACTGCCCGCGTCGTCGATCGCGTCGGTGTCCTCCCCGGCGGAACCGACGACGAGGTCGGTGTACCCGTCGCCGTCGAGGTCGGCGGAGGTGAGCGACGACCCGAAGGCGTCGTCCTGTTCCGCGCTGCCCGGGACACCGGGGGAGTTCTGGTGGTAGACCTTCCGGGCCGCCGCCTCAGAGGGCGCGGTGCCCGCGATGCCGTAGGTGACGGCGACGTATCCGGCGCCGGTCCGGCCGTTCACGGCGTCACCGGGCGCGGCCACGGCCACGTCGGTGACCCCGTCGCCGTTGAAGTCGCCCGTGCCGGGCCCGGCCGCGGCCGCCCGGGGCGTTGCCCCCGCCGCCTGTACGGCGGGTACGGCCGCCGAGGTGGCCGCCAGGGCCACGGCGGCGGCCACGGTGAGACGAAGTGCACGCTGGGTCACGCATTCCTCCTGCTGAGCGACGCGGATCGGGGCGGTGAACCGGCACGTCCGGCTCGCCCACACGGCCAAGACCCACGACATGGGCGGACGGTTGTACGCGGCGGCCGGCCGGTGCCGTGCGCATACTGGGCGGATGAGCAGCCCCGCCACCGACCCGTTCGGCGCCGTCCCCGCCGAGGTGCGGCCCTATCTGACGGAACTCGTGCACCGTACGCGCGCGGTGTTCGGGCCCCGGCTGACCGGTGTGGTCGCGGTCGGCTCCCTCGCGCTCGGCGACTACCGGCACGGGCGCAGCGACGTCGACGTCACGGTCGTCGTGGAGGAACCGTCACCGGCCGAGGCCCTGCGGGAACTGGCCGGAGTCCTCAGCCACGAGCGGCTGCCGTGTCCCTCGACGGGACTCGAACTCGTCGTCTACCCGGCCGGCATCGCCCGCACCCCGTCCGGCGCGGCAGGCTGGCTGCTGGACCTCAACACCGGCGCGCGACTGCCGGCCCGCGCCGCCTTCGACACGGCCGACGGGCCGTCGTTCTGGTACGTCATCGACCGCTCGGTGGCCCACCAGGACGGCATCGCGCTGTACGGTCCGCCCGCACCGGAGGTGATCGCGGCGCCCCGGCCGGCGGAGCTGTTCGACGCGATCCGGGCGTCGGTGCGCGAGCACGGTGACGGCGCGGGACACCTCGCCGACAACCGGGTGCTCAACGGCTGCCGCTCCGTGGCCTACGGCCGTACCGGCCGCTGGTTCGCCAAGCGGGGGGCCGCGGCGCGGATCGCCGAGGCCGAGGAGGAGTTCCGTCCGCTGATCGAGGCCGCGGTCCGCAGTTTCGAACGGCCCCGCGGCGCCGCGCTGCCGCTGCCCGGCCCGCAGGTCCGGGCGTTCCTCACCTGGGTGCGCCAGCGGGTCGAGGAGTACGCCGCCGCGGCCGGCGCCTGAGGAGAGTGTCACCAGCGGTGCGTGGCCGTGCGGTACGTCGGGTGGACGGACCGCATGTAGCCGGTGTCGTCGCGGTCGCGCAGCCCGCACGTCAGGTACTGCTCATGGAGTCGCAGCAGGGCGTCGCGGTCGAGGGCCACACCGAGGCCGGGAGCGGACGGCGGGACGACCGAACCGTCCTTGAAGGTGAGCGCTCCCGGGCGGATGACGTCCTCGGTCTTCCACGGCCAGTGCGTGTCGCACGCGTAGGTGAGGTCGGGGGTGGCCGCGGCGAGATGCGTCATGGCGGCGAGGCTGATGCCCAGATGGGAGTTGGAGTGCATGGACAGGCCCAGGCCGAAGGTCTCGCAGATCCCCGACAGCAGCTTGGAGCGGCGCAGGCCGCCCCAGTAGTGGTGGTCGGAGAGGACGACCCCCACGGCGTCGGCGACCACGGCCGGCCTCAAGTGGTCGAACGCCACGACGCACATGTTGGTGGCGAGCGGCATGGACACCTCCCGCGCGACCGCCGCCATCCCGTCGATGCCGGGCGTGGGATCCTCCAGGTATTCGAGTACGCCGTCCAGCTCGCGGCCCACCGCGATGGACGTGGGCACCGACCAGGCCGCGTTCGGGTCCAGCCGCAGCGGAAGACCGGGGAAGGCCGCGTGCAGGGCACGGACGGCCTCGACCTCCTCCTCCGGCGGCAGCACACCGCCCTTCAGCTTCAGCGCGGTGAAACCGTACTCGGTGACCATCCGCCGTGCCTGCGCCACCAGTCGGTCGGGGTCGAGGGCGGGGCCCCAGTCGTCCGGCTCCGCGCCCGGATGCCCGGCCCACTTGTAGAAGAGGTAGGCGCTGAAGGGCACTGCGTCGCGTACGGCGCCGCCGAGCAGGTCGTACACGGGGCGGCCGACGGCCTGGCCCTGGATGTCCAGCAGCGCCACCTCGAAGGGCGACTGCACCCGGTCGACGGTGGCGCTCGTGGTGATCACGCCGGTGAGGCCGGTACCGCCGGCGCCGCCGACGCGGGCGATGACGTCGGCGGTGACGCGGTGCAGCCGCTCGGTGGCGTAGACGTCCAGGCCGACCACCTCCTCGGCGACCGCCCGGAGCCGCTCCAGATGTGCGGCGTCGGCGTAGGTCTCGCCCAGCCCGGTCAGACCGCCGTCGGTGTGCACCTCGACCACCGCGCGCAGGGCGTACGGCTCATGGACGCCCACGGAGTTCAGCAGCGGCGGGTCCCGGAAGGCGACGGGAGTGACGGTGACGGAGGAGATCCGCAGGGTGTCGATGCTCACGCGGGTGCCTTTCCGGGACGGCGGGGGAGGCGGGAGCGGCAGCCCGTCCGCACGGGTCCGGCGACGCTATGCCGCCCGCTGACCAGCGTCAAGAGGGCCTCAACCGTCACCGCGACGCCTGGTCCGACGTGCCCGGCCCGCCCCCCGTCAGCAGCCACAACGCCACACCCGCGCACGGCACGCGCCGTACGTCCGCGCCCCGCCCCGGCCGCTGCGGTGTCCCGCCCCGTGCCGCGGACGGGGACCGGTCGAGGGAGCCGACGAGGTGGCGGGGGTCGGTGGAGGCGGCGACGCGACCGCTGGTGTTGACCAGCCGGGCCGGGCCGGGGAGCCGGTGCAGCAGCGGCACGACGGCCGTCTCGAAGTGCCGCAGGTAGACGTCGGCCGCGGCCACCCCGGCGAAGGCGCCGGCCAAGGCCACCGGCGCGGACAGGGTGAGGCTGTACTCGTCGGAGCAGAGGTAGTCGACGTACGGTCCGGCGACCGCCCGTTCGCCGGTGTCGCGGGGCAGCGCGAACCAGTCCCAGTGGGTGTAGTCGGCGTACGCCGAGCGGTCCGGGTCGAGGTCGGGCAGCAGGGGCCGTACCTCTCCGCCGGGACCGTCCTGCCACCACTCCAGCCACGCCGGTACGCCGTCGAAGAGGCCGGGCGAGGCCACGAAGCCGATCCCGGACACGAGGGCGTGCCGTACCAGCCGGGCGTGCAGGCCGGGCCTGAGCGCGGCCAGGTCGGCGGTGGCCGGTCGGCGGCCCCGCGCCCGGCCGCGGGCCAGCAGGGCCGCGGTGTCGGCGGCGGTGTCGGCCACGGCGGCGAAGACGGACTCCACGACCGAGCGGACGCCCTCCGCGACCGCCCGCTCCAACGCCGTACCGTCAGAAGACACAGGGCCCCTGCCCGCCGACGAGCCGCTGAATGGTGCCGTGGCAAGACCCATGTGCCCTCCCGGTGCGACCGGAACGAACCCGGAACGAACGGTTCTACAGCGTCAGGCGCAGGGCGATCAGGCGCGCAGTCGACTCCCGCACACAGGTTTCGGCCAGCTCCCTGGCCGCGTCGCGTGCCTCATCCTGCACCGCCGAGATGACGGAACGATGACGGTCCGCCACTTCTTCACGATATTCGTCGTTGCCCAGCACCAGACACAGCAGCGCCCCCACCTCCGTCTGGAGGGACACCTGCCCCCGCGTCAGCCGCGCCGACTGGGCGGCCGCGGCCAGCTCGACATGGAACCGTCCGTACAGCCGGCCGCGCGCCGCCGCGCCGTCGGTCTCCGTCAACTCCTCGACAGTTCGCCCCAGTTGCCGCAGGTCCGCCGGGCCGGTGCGGTCCGCGGCCAGCCGGGCGGCGGCACCGGACAGAGCGGCCCAGTGGTCGCCGAGGTCCCGCAGCTCCTCCGTGCTCCAGCCGCGCAGCCGCGTCTTCAGCCGCGCCTGACCGGGGGAGACGGGCAGGGACACGAAACTGCCGCCGCCCCGCCCCCGGCGGGTGGTGACCAGGCCCTGCTGGCGCAGCGCCATCAGCGCCTCCCGCAGGGTCACCGTCGACACCCCGAGCTGCCCGGCCAGTTCGCTCTCGCCGGGCAGCTGTTCCCCCTCGGCGAGCAGTCCCAGCTCGATGGCGTCGCCGATCCGGCGGACGACCGTGTCGACCCGTGCCCGGTTGTCCACCGGAGCGAAGACCTCGATGTGCCGCTGCTTCACGGTCACCCCCTACGCGCATTGACTCAAGCTTTACCTTAAAGGGGTCTTGAGATCTGAACTATGACTTCATATCTTTTCGTTCTTCCGCCGCACCGAAAGGTACCGCCCATGGAGGCACACGCGGTCCGGCTCCGTGGTCTGCGCAAGTCGTTCGGGAGCACGACCGCCGTGGCCGGTGTCGACCTCGGCATCCGGGACGGGGAGTTCTTCTCCCTGCTCGGCCCCTCCGGCTCGGGCAAGACGACCGTCCTGCGGCTGATCGCCGGCTTCGAGACCCCCACCGAGGGCGGCGTGGAACTGGCCGGACGGGACGTCACCGCGCTCGCCCCCTTTCAACGGGACGTCCACACCGTCTTCCAGGACTACGCCCTCTTCCCGCACATGACCGTCGAGCGGAACGTCGCCTACGCCCTGAAGGTCCGCTCCACGCCCAAGGCCGAGCGGCGGAGACGGGTCAGTGACGCGCTGGCCCAGGTCGGCCTCGACGGCTTCGGCGCGCGCCGCCCGGCCGAGCTGTCCGGCGGCCAGCGCCAGCGCGTGGCGCTCGCCCGCGCCCTGGTCGGCCGGCCCCGGGTGCTGCTCCTGGACGAGCCGCTCGGCGCCCTCGATCTCAAGCTGCGCGAGCGGATGCAGAGCGAACTCAAGGCGCTCCAGCGGGAGGTCGGCATCACCTTCGTCCTCGTCACCCACGACCAGGACGAGGCCCTGACGATGAGCGACCGCATCGCCGTCTTCCACGCCGGCCGGATCGAGCAGGTCGGCACCCCCGCCGAGATCTACGAACGCCCCGCGACGTCCTTCGTGGCGTCCTTCGTCGGCACCTCCAACCTGCTGGACGGCGAGTCCGCCCGCCGGATCGTCGGCGCCCCGGGCACCTACAGCGTCCGGCCCGAGCGCATCCGCGTCCTGAAGGAGTCCGCGAGCGCGGACGGACCCGGACACACGACGGTCACCGGCACCGTCGCCGAGGCCGTCTACCTCGGCGACGTCAGCCGCTTCCTCGTCGACCTCGACGGCGGCGGCCGGCTCACCGTCCAGCGGCAGAACTCCGATACCTCCGCCGAGGACGTCGCCGCCTGCCGCGGCACCCGCGTCCGCCTCGCCTGGCACCACCGCCACACCGTCCGCGTCCCCGACTGACCGCCCCCGACCCACTGACCGCACCCGACCCACCGGCAGCCCCCGACCCACCGACCGCGCCCCTCCCACGAACCGGTTCCCGCCCCACACCGCTCACCCAGGGGAGAACACCGTGCGCCTCACCCGACCGCTCCGCGCCGCGGCCCTCGCCGCGCTGCTGCTCACCGCCACCGCCACCGCCTGCGGCTCGTCCGACGAGGACGGCGACGGCCGGTCCGCGACCTCCGGCCTCAACCCGCCCGACCTCGAACCCCCGACCGCCCTGGGCGAGACGGAAGACGAGGTGAACCTCATCGCCTGGGCCGGCTACGTCGAGGACGGCTCCAACGACCCGGAGGCGGACTGGGTCACCGGCTTCGAGAAGCAGACCGGGTGCCAGGTGAACACCAAGGTCGCGGCCAGCTCCGACGAGATGGTCAAACTGATGAAGACCGGCCGGTACGACGCCGTCTCCGCCTCCGGCGACGCCTCCCTGCGCCTGATCGCCTCCGGCGACGCCGCCCCCGTCAACACCGACCTCGTGCCCAACTACGAGGACGTCTTCAGCGGCCTCAAGGACGGCGACTGGAACTCCGTCGACGGCCGGATGTACGGCATCCCGCACGGCCGCGGCGCCAACCTGCTGATGTACAACACGGACAAGGTGAGACCGGCGCCCACGTCCTGGTCCGCGGTCTTCGACGACGCCGCCACCCACAAAGGACACGTCACCGCCTACGATTCCCCCATCTACATCGCCGACGCCGCGCTCTACCTCAAGACCGCCCGGCCCGAGCTGAGGATCGAGAACCCCTACGCCCTGGACCAGGAGCAGTTCGACGCCGCCGTGGACCTGCTCAAGGAGCAGAACGCCAGCATCGGCGAGTACTGGAGCGACTACCTCAAGGAGGTCTCCGCGTTCAAGAGCGGCGACTCCGTCATCGGCACCACCTGGCAGGTGATCGCCAACCTCACCGCCGACGAGGGCGCCAAGGTCAAGGCCCTGGTCCCCGAGGAGGGATCGACCGGCTGGTCCGACACCTGGATGGTCGCGGCGAAGGCCGAACACCCCGACTGCGCCTACAAGTGGCTCGACTGGATCGTCTCCCCGGAGGTCAACGCCCAGGTCGCCGAGTACTTCGGCGAGGCACCGGCCAACGAGAAGGCGTGCGCCGAGACGAGCGACAAGAACTTCTGCGACACCTACCACGCCGCCGACGAGGAGTACTGGAAGCGGATCGCGTTCTGGAACACTCCCATCGAACAGTGCCTGGACGGCCGCACCGACGTCCGCTGCGTGCCCTACGCCCGGTGGGTCCAGGCCTGGACCGAGATCAAGGGCTGAGCCATGACCGTACGGCGCATCGCGGGAGCGCTGCACCGGCGTCCCCGCCTCCGGCTGGCCCTCCTGCTGACGGCGCCGCTGCTGTGGCTGGCCGTGCTCTACCTCGGCTCACTCACGGTGCTGTTCGCCTCCGCGTTCTGGACCACGGACTCCTTCACCTCCGAGGTGGTCCGGGTCTGGTCCACGGACAACTTACACACCCTGCTGACCACACCCGTCTTCCGCCAGGTGGTCCTGCGCAGCGTCGGTGTGGCCCTCGCGGTCACCGCCCTGTGCGTGGTGATCGCGTTCCCGGTCGCCTTCTACACGGCCCGGGTCGCGGCCCCGCACCGCCGCCCCCTGCTGGTGGTCGCCGTACTCACCCCGCTGTGGGCGAGCTACCTGGTCAAGGTGTACGCCTGGCGGCTCATCCTCTCCGAGGGCGGGCTCGCCGACTGGATGCTCGCCCCGCTGGGCCTGAGCGGACCGGGATACGGACTGACGGCCGCCGTCATGACGCTGACCTACCTCTGGCTGCCGTACATGATCCTGCCCATCCACACCGCCCTGGAGCAGCTCCCCGCCGCGCTCCTCGACGCCTCCGCCGACCTCGGCGCACAGGCCGGCCGGACCTTCCGGTCGGTGGTGCTGCCCATGGTGCTGCCGTCGGTCGCCGCCGGGTCCGTCTTCACCTTCTCGCTCAGCCTCGGCGACTACATCACGGTGCAGATCGTCGGCGGCAAGACCCAGCTGATCGGCAACCTCGTCTACTCCAACATCGAACTCAACCTGCCCATGGCGGCCGCGCTCGGCACCGTTCCCGTTGTCGTCATCGTGCTGTACCTGCTCGCGATGCGCCGCACCGGCGCCCTCAGCAACCTCTAGCCGGCCACTCGCAGCGAACCGGAGGACCAAGCCGTGCACCTCACCCGCCGCGCCCGCGTCGCACTGCGCTGCGCCGCCTGCCTCGGCTTCGCGGTGATCTACGTCCCGCTGCTGCTCGTCCTCGTCAACTCCCTCAACCCCGACCGCAGCGCGAGCTGGCCGCCACCGGGCCTCACCGGCCACTGGTGGTCGGTCGCCGGGCACAGCCAGGGCGCCCGGGACGCGCTGTGGGTGTCGGTCAAGGCGGGAGTGGGCGCCACCGTCATCGCCCTGCTTCTCGGGACCCTCGCCGCGTTCGCCGTGGCCCGGTACCGGTTCTTCGGCCGGGACGTCATCTCCTTCGTCGTCGTCCTGCCGATCGCGCTGCCCGGCATCGTCACGGGCATCGCCCTCAACTCGGCCTTCGGCACGGTCCTGGAACCGCTCGGCGTGGGGCTCGGCCTGTTCACCGTGGTGGTCGGCCACGCCACCTTCTGCGTCGTCGTGGTCTTCAACAACGTGGCCGCCCGGCTGCGCCGCACCACCGGCTCCTACGAGGAGGCCGCACAGGACCTGGGGGCCCACACCTTCCGGGCGTTCGCCGACATCACCTTCCCGCTGATGCGCTCGGCCCTGCTGGCGGGGGGCCTGCTCGCCTTCGCGCTGTCCTTCGACGAGATCGTGGTGACCACCTTCACCGCCGGGCCCGGCGTCCGCACCCTGCCGATCTGGATCTTCGAGAACATGACCCGGCCGCAGCAGGCCCCGGTGGTGAGCGTGGTCGCGGCCGTCCTGGTCCTGCTCTCGGTCGTCCCCGTCTACGTGGCCCAGCGCCTGTCCTCCGGCACGACCGGCGCCGGACGCGTGTGAGCCGGCCCGGACACCCCTCCCGGGAGCGGGTTCCGGCAGGGCGTAGCCTGGGCGCGATCGTTCCAGCGCGGGAGCAGTGACAATGCATCGACTCACCTACGACGACGTCGCGTCCGCCGCCGACCGGACAGCCGGCCACATCCGCCCGGTCTCCCTGGCCGAGGGGCCGGGCGGGGTCTGGCTGGCCCTGGAGTTCATGCAGTACACCGGCTCGTTCAAGGCCCGCGGCGCGCAGAACTTCCTCCAGGCCCACCGGAAGGCCGGCACCCTGCCGGACAGCGGCGTGGCCATCGCCTCCGGCGGCAACGCCGGGCTGGCGTGCGCGTGGGCGGCCCAGCGGTCGGGCGTCCACGCCACCGTCTTCCTGCCCCGGACGGCCCCGGCGGTGAAGGTGGCCAGACTCCGTGGCTACGGCGCCGAGGTGCGGCTCGTCGGCTCCGAGTACGCCGAGGCCGCGGCGGCCTGCGAGGAGTTCACCGCCGCCACCGGCGCGCTCGCCTCCCACGCCTACGACCATCCGCTGATCGCCGCGGGCGCCGGCACGCTGTTCGAAGAGATCCGCCGGCGGATACCCGGCCTGGACACCGTGGTCGTCGCGGTCGGGGGCGGCGGCCTCTTCACGGGTGTCGCCACCGCCGCCCGGCACCACGGCGTCCGCACCGTGGCGGTCGAGCCGGAGAAGTGCCGGGCGCTGAACGCGGCCCTGGAGGCCGGCCGCCCGGTCGACGTCCCCGTGGAGTCGGTCGCCGCCGACTCCCTCGGTGCCCGCCGCGCCAGTGCCATGGCGCTGCACGCGGCCCGGCAGGAAGGGGTCCGCTCGGTGCTGGTCCCGGACACCGCGATCGTCCGCGCCCGCCAGGTCCTCTGGGACGAGCGCAGAGTGGTCGTCGAACACGCCGCCGCCACCGCCCTGGCCGGGCTGGCCGCCCCCGGCGAGAACCCGGCGGACGCCCCCGCCGCCGGCTACCGGCCCGCCGCCGACGAACAGGTCTGCGTGGTCCTCTGCGGCGCCAACACCGACCCGTCCGACCTGGTGGCCGGCGACCCGCACCCGTAGACCGCAGGACGCCCGCGGCGCGCCGCCCGTGCACCCGCCCCGCACCTCCGGCGCCGGGCGGACCGCACACCCGTGAGCGTTCCCACGCGCGGTCGCACCGGTGCCGTCCGGCCTGGCGGCGGTACCCGGCGTTCCCGGTGTCCGCTCAGGACTCGGCGAGGGGCGTGCCCAGGCGGAGCACCCCCAGGGCACCGGCGATCCTCGCCGCCTCGTGGCGGGAGGACGCCGCGAGTTTGCCGAGGATGGCGGCGACGTGATGGTCGACGGTACGGACCGACAGCACGAGGCGCTCCGCGATCTGGGCGTTGGTCATGCCCCGCGCCACCAGGTCCAGCACATCGGCCTGGCGGGCGGTGAGGCCCGCCGGGTGCGCCCGGGTCCGGGTGGCCGGCCCGCGCGGCAGCCGCCGCAGTCCGAGGCCGCGCAGCCGCTCGCGGACCAGCGCGGCGGTGGCGTGGGCCCCCACCCCCTCCAGCAGCCGCACCGCGCGCACGGTCGGCTCCCGCTCGCCCGACCCGGCCAGCGCCAGGGCCTCCTCGTACGGGGCACCGGCCGCGGCCCAGCGCGCGGCGGCGTCCCGCCAGTCGCGGCCGCCCCCCGGGGCGACCGCGTCCGGAGAGCGGCCGTCCACCGCCGCCGGATCTCCCCCCGGTCCCGGCGGCAGACCGCAGCGGGCGGTGTAATCGAGCAGTTCGGCGCGGAACGACGCGCAGCCGGGTGCCGCCAGCCGGGGCAACAGGGCGTCGCTCACCTCGGCCGCCACGTCCGGGCGGCCGGCCAGCCACGCCCACTCCGCGCGGGCGACACCCGCGTACGCCAGACCCGGCAGCGAGCGGTGACGCAGCGCGCGCCGCCACGCCTCGGCCAGCAGCCCCTCCGCTCGCACGTCGCCGCGCCGCGCCAGCAGCCGCGCGTACGGCGGGACGCTGAAGGCGTACAGCATCCCGGGGTCGTCGACCCCGTCCAGCAGCGCCCGCAGCCCCTCCTCGGCGGCCTCCGTCCGGCCGCGCCGCAGCAGCACCAGACAGCGGTGCACCTCCAGGTTGTACGCGTGCGACCAGAGACCGTGCTCCCGGGTGAACGCCAGCCCCTCCCGGACCACCCGGTCGAGCCGCTCGAACTCACCGAACCGGTACAGCAGTTCACCGAGGCTGGTGTACGCGCGGGCCGTGCTCTCGCGGGAGCCCGCGCGCCGGGAGACGTCGAGACTCCGGTGCACCAGGGCGACGGCACCGGCCGGGTCGCCCCGGTCGGCGGCGGCCGTCCCGAGGTGGTTCAGGCAGAGGGCGACCAGGTCGAAGCGGTGCGCCGGGGCGGCCATCCCGAGCGCCCGGTTCAGCACCGGGAAGGCCGTCGCGCCGTGCCCGGTCAGCGTGAGCAGGGCGCCGCGGTGGGTGAGGGCCAGGGCGAGCGCCGGCAGGTCGCCGGTCGGGTCGAGGACGGTGACGGCCCGGTCGACGGCCCTCTCGGCGGCATCGGTCGCCCCGGCCATGTACAGGTGCCGGGAGAGCCGGACCAGCGCCTCGCCGAGCGGTACGGGCTCGTCCAGCGCAGCGTGCAGCCGTACCGCCTCCTCACCGGCCTCGATCGCGTGGGCGAAGCGGTGGGCGTTGTACAGCTCCCAGGCGTACTCGTCCATCAGCCGGGCCCGCTCGCCGTCGGTGAAGCGGTCCCGGTGCCGCAGCGCCACCTCGAAGTGGGCCAGGGCCTGGCGGTGCGAACCGGCCCGCGCCGCCTCCCGCGCGGCCCGCGGCGCCCACACCACGACGGTGTCCACATCGTCGGCCAGCACCGCGTGGTGCACCAGCCGGTCCAGGTCCGGTTGGGGCTGCGCCTTCAGGGCCCGCAGCACCCCCCGGTTGAAGACCCGGCGGCGCAGCGCGGGCAGACTGCGCTCGATGGCCTGGCGGGCCAACTCGTGCCGGAACGCCAGTTCCTGCCCGCGCACCTCCACCACGCCCTGCTCCTCGGCCTGCACCAGGTCGTCGAGACGGCCGCCGAGCACGGTCTCGGCCAGCGGCAGCGCGACATGGGTGGGGATCACGCACAGCCGCTCGACGGCCCGGCGGCAGTTCTCGCCGAGGGCGCCGACCCGCGCCAGCACCGCGTCCGCGACGGTGTCCGGCACGTCGCCCTGCGGATCGGCGAGCACCTCGGTGACGTAGAACGGGTTGCCGCGGGTGATCGCGAAGAGCGCCTTCGGGTCGCGTCCGGTGCCCGCGGCGAGCGAGGCCACCGCCGCCGGGGACAGCGGCCCGAGCGGTATCCGCAGCGCCGCGGCGCGGACCAGCGCGCCGAGCAGCCGCTGCAAGGGATGACCGCCGCCCACGGCGGCGTCGTCGCGCAGGGTGAGGACGAGGACGGCACCCACCTCGTCGATGCGGCCGACCAGGTGGGTGAGCGCGTCGAGCGTGGCGTCGTCGGCCCAGTGCACGTCCTCCACGACGAGCACCGCGGGCGGCGCGCCCGACAACTCCTCGGGCAGCGCGGCGAGGACCTCCCCTCCGGCACGGCCCCGGGCCAGCGCCTCGGCCAGCGGCCCGCCGGTGCCGCAGGCGGCGTCCCGCAGCGGGCCGAGCGGACGCGGCGCCGGCAGGTCGTCGCAGGAACCGGTGAGGACCCGTACCCCCGGGCCGGCGTCCCGTACGAACGACCGCACCAGGCTGGTCTTGCCGATGCCCGCCTCGCCGACCACCAGGACCGCCGTGCCGCGGCCCGCCGCCGCACCGTCCACGGCGGCCCGCAACTGCGCCGACTCCCGTTCCCGTTCCAGCAGATCATCCCCCATATCGGGCATTGTGGCGGTGCTCGGGCGGAGTTGGCGAGTGGAATCTACGCGGGTTGCGCAGCTTGGGGGACCGGCCGGTGGCACACCGTGCGTAGGCCCCGGCACACATGGGCAACCACCCCGGCACACATGGGCAGCCGTTACCGACGCCACCGCCCGGCCCCGCGGCACAGCATGGTCTGGCGCGCCGACGGTGCGCCGGCCGCACGGACCCCGCGTGGCCGCAGCTGAAGAAAGGCAACACTCATGAACAGCGTTCTCGCGCTCGTGGACCTGGCCCTGGAAGAGGACCCGGAGCAGGGTCTCTTCTCTGTCGTGGCCGCGACCTGCCCGGTCACCAGCAACGCCAGCATCGGCTGCTGACCCACCTCACGGGGGTCGTGCGGGGCCGCTGCGGCCCCGCACGACCCCCGTGCCGGCCCAGCCCAAGAGGACGAGTAACGGGGGTTACCCATGCGCAAGTTCGACGAGTACCAGGCGGCGGTCGTCGCCGATCCCAGGTTCTTCGAGCCGCTCGCCGCGGCCGACAACGGCGACGACCTCACGGCGGTGCTCCGCGACAGCACCGGCGGCCGGGTCGTCACCGACGGCATCTGGGCCAGGCTGCGGCCCTCGGACGCGGCCCCGCTGCCGCCGCACGGGTGGAAGATCCACATCTCGGCGGTGCCGCACCGGGCCGCGGAGACACTCCGGGCGGTCGCCCGCGTCCACGCCCGTACGCCCTTCACCGCCAAGGCCCTGCGCTCGACGAAGCTGGTCCGGCTCTCCTCCACCCGCTGGTGGACCCCCGGCCAGATCGGCAAGTGCGTCACCGTCTACGCCCAGGACGCCGACCACGCCCGGCACCTGCTCGGGGAGCTCCACACCGAGACCGCCGGACTCTACGGCCCCTACGTCCTCACCGACCGCCGCTACCGCGACTCCTCCTGCCTGTCCTACCGCTACGGCCAGTTCACCGCCGAGGGCACGACGCTGCCGGACGGCACCACCGAGTCCACCCTCACCGGCCCGGACGGCCGGTGCTGGACGGACGACCGCACCCCCGTGTACCGCCGTCCGCCCTGGGTCCCCCCGCTCCTCGACGGCGAGGACGAGGCCGCGCCGGTCTCCCGGGACCTGCACGGCTACCGGGTGCGCAAGGTCCTCCAGTTCAACGGCACGGGCGGCACCTACCTCGCCGAGCGGATCTCCGACGGCAGCCCCGTGGTCCTGAAGGAGGCCAGGCCGCACACCGCCTACGCCGACGACGGCTCGGACGCGCAGGAGCGGCTGCGCCGCGAGTACGCCGCGCTGCGCACCATGAGCGACAGCGGGGTCACCCCGCGCCCCATCGAGCTGTTCACCGAGTGGGAGCACCTCTTCCTGGCCGAGGAGTACCTCCCGGACGCCGTGCCCCTCATCCAGCTCGTCACCCGCCACCACCCGCTGATGCGCAACGTCCCCGGCAAGGACACCGCCGCCCGCTACAACACGGTCGTGGACCGGGTGGTCGCCGGGACCAGGAAGGCGATCGCCGCCTGCCACGCGCGCGGACTCGTCTACGGCGACCTGTCGATGACCAACGTCCTGGTCTGCCCGGACACCTTCCGCGTCTGGCTGATCGACTTCGAGTCCGTACGCGGCCTCGACGACCGCCAGGACCTCTCCCCGCGCACCGTCGGCTTCGCCCCGCCGCCCGGCTCACCGGCCGCCGCCGACGGACGGGCCTACGACGCGTTCGGCACCGCCGCGGTCGAGGCGGCCCTGATCGTCCCGCGCACGACCCTGCGCGCCGTCAGTCCCGTGGCCTTCGCCCGTTCCCTCCGGCACACCGCCGCCCGGCTGGACCGGCCCGTGACCTCGCTCCTCGCCCGTCTGGAACTGCCCGCCGCACCCGACCTGCCGGACGAACCGGACGTGCCGGACCTCGGGGCGCTCGCCCGGGACGCCATGCGCTTCACCGAGGCGGTGATGACACCCGACCGCCAGGACCGGCTGTTCCCCGCGGACAGCGCGGTGTACGCCACCAACCCCTGGTCCGTCGCGCACGGCGCGGCGGGCGTCGTCCGCGCCCTGCACCGCATCACCGGCCGCGTCCCCGACGAGGCCCGCCGGTGGATGGACGACACCGGCCTGGACGGCGTACCACCGGGCCTGTACTCCGGTCTGGCCGGCGTCGGCTGGACGCTCTGCGAGACGGGGCAGACGGCCAGGGGCGCCGACATCGTGGACCGGGCCGTCACCCTCGCGACCCGCACCGACCTGCCCGCGCACGTCCTCACCGGCACGGCCGGCATCGGCCTGGCCTGCCTCGCCGCCGCCCGCGCCACCGGCGACGACCGGTTCACCGAAGAGGCCGCGCGGATCGGCGCACGGCTCGCGGCCGACGCCCGCGACGACGGCGCCGGACTGCACTGGCCCCCGGCGGGAACCCCGGGACGGCAGCCGCGCGCCCTGGGCTACGGCCACGGATCGGCCGGCGTCGCCCTGTTCCTGCTGTACCTGCACCTGGCCACCGGGGACCCCGGCTTCCTGCGCCTGGGCCGCCGGGCCCTCGCCCACGACCTCGCGCACGCCACCGAGATCGACGGCGTCACCGGCTTCCCCACCCGCGCCGGCGGCAACGTCTTCTACCCCTACTGGGAGCGCGGCGCCGCCGGCATCGGCACCGCCCTGGCCCGCTACTGCGCGGTCGTCGACGACGAGAAACTGCGCCACGTGCTCGACCGGATGACGCGGCAACTGATCGGCGGGACCTCGGTCTTCCCCGGCCTGTTCCTCGGCGCCTGCGGACAGATCAACCTCGCCCTCGACCACGCCGACCTCGGCGACGCCCCCGGACTCCGCCGGCTCGCCGCCCGGCTGGCCCGCGACGTCGCCGCGCTGAGCACACCCCAGCCGGAGGGCACCGCGTTCCCCGGCCACACCCTGCTGCGCTACAGCACCGACTTCGCCACCGGCAGCGCGGGCATCGCCCTCACCCTGGACCGGGTGCACCGGGGCGGCGGCGACTTCAACTACACGCTGGACACGCTGCTCCCGGCCCGCCCGGCGGCACGGCCGGCACCGACGGCGACCGAGGCACCGGAGACCGGGGAGGAGGCCCGCTGTGCGTGACGACGCCCTGAGCGTG
Organism: Streptomyces sp. CRN 30; assembly: GCF_034105845.1. Taxonomy (NCBI): domain Bacteria; kingdom Bacillati; phylum Actinomycetota; class Actinomycetes; order Kitasatosporales; family Streptomycetaceae; genus Streptomyces; species Streptomyces sp. CRN 30. The sequence continues at coordinate 23,029 of NZ_JAVRHI010000443.1, forward strand.
ATCGTCTGCGGATCGAGCGCCGCGCAACTGGTGTCGGCGTACCTGATACCCCTGCGCCAGGCCACCGACCTGCCCCTGCGCGTGCTGCTCACCCACAGCGCGGAACGGTTCGTCCGGGCCGAAGCGCTGGCCTTCTGCGCCGAGGAGCTGTACCGCTCCGACACGCCGGACCTCAACCCCACCGAGTTCGCCCGCCGTTCCCGGGCCCTGGTCGTACTGCCCGCCACCGCGCACACCCTCGCCTCGGCCGCCCTGGGCCTGGCCGGCGGCCCGGCGCAGACCGCGCTGCTCGCGGCGGACCGGCCCGCGCTGTTCTTCCCCAGCATGAACGCCGCCATGTGGGACCGGGCGACCACCCGCCGCCACGTGACGACCCTCCGCGGGGACGGGCACGCCGTCGTCGACCCGGTCGACCGCGACACCTTCGAACTGTGGCAGCGACGGGTGACCACGGCCCCGTCGCTGCCACCGCCAGAGACCGTGACGAAGACCGTCACCGAGTGGATCCGGCATGACTGACCCCGCGCGCCCCTTGCGGCACCGCCCGTTCCGCCTCCTCTGGTACGGCTACGGACTGTCCGGACTCGGCGACCAGCTCACCATGTTCGCCCTGCCGCTGCTCGTCCTCCACCTCACCGGATCGGCGACCCAGGCGGGCCTGGTCGGCACGGTGCGGCTGGTGGCGTTCACCGTCGCCCAACTGCCGGCCGGTGCGCTCGCCGACCGCTGCCCCCGGCGCCTGGTGATGATCGCGGCGGACGCCGGCCGGGCCGCCGCCATGCTGCTGGTCACCGCGGCGGCCGTCGGCGCGCTCGGCGCACCGCTCGCCGTGCTGATCGTCGCCGCCCTGCTGGAGGGACCGCTGAGCGCCGCCGCCAACGCCGCGGCGCTCGCGGCCACTCCGCACGTCGTCCCCCGCGCGGAGAGGTCCGCGGCGGTGGCCCTCATCCAGGCACAGACCTACGCCGTCCTGCTGGCCGGTCCGCTGCTGGGCAGCGCGGTGTTCGCCTGGCAGCCGGCGCTGGCGTTCCTGCTGGACGCGGTGTCGTTCCTCGTCTCGCTCGCGCTGCTGGCGTCGGTGCGCACCCCGCTCGGCGGCGGCACCGCGGCCACGAGGACGTCCCTGGCGGCGACGGTCGCCGAAGGGGTGCGCTACCTGGCCGGCGCCACCGGGCTGCTCCTGCTCATGCTGTGGGCGGCGCTGGTCAACTTCGCCACCGCCGGTCTCTCCTTCGCGCTCGTGGTCACCCTCGGACCCGGCGGCGCCCACCGCCTCGGCCTGGCCTCCGCCGTCGCCGCGGCCTGCGGACTGACCGGGGCACTGCTGGCCAAGGGCGGCCGGGACGTTCCCGTCGCCGCCCGGGTCCGCACCGTCACCGCCGCGATGACCGCGCTGGCCGCCACCACCGTCCTGCTGCCGGGACCACTCACACTCGCGGTGTGCATGGCCGGAGTCGCACTCCTCACGCCGCTGGTGACGGTCCCCGTCAACACCCTTCTGTACGCCCGCGTTCCGGACGAACTGATGGGCCGGGTGCAGAGTTCGCTCTTCCTGGTCGGCGCGAGCATGTACCCCTTCGCCGCGCTGACCGCGGGCTTCCTCACGGAACACACCCGCCTCGCGGCGACCACGGGCGTCTTCGCCGCGCTGCTCGCCGCCGCCCTCGCCCTGACGGCGACACCGGTCTTCCGCACCGGCACCCGCACGCTGGTGAACTGACCCGGCCACGGGCCGGCGCCCACGGGACCGGGTGACAGCTACGCGCCGAGCACCTGACACCGCACCTGTGGCGTCCACTCGACGTACTCGGCCTCCACCCCGCCCCGGTGACAGGCGTAGAGGAAACGGCCGGTCGCGCTGGTCGCCTCCTCCGTGGTGATCCCGGCACCCTCCTCGGCCGGCGCCGCGCGCGCCTCGTCCAGGTCGGGAACGATCACGGTGGCCGTGGCGTGGGCGTAGCGGGCGCGTTCCTCGGCGGGCCCGGCGATGACCAGGGTCAGCGCAGGGCTTCGGCGAGCGACGTGGTCACCGTGAAGTGACCGAGCGTTCCGGTCAGCTCCAGGAGCCTGGTGACGGCGGGCCGCAGCGGTCCGGCCAGGACCAGTGTCCGCCCGGTGGCCGCGTGGTGTTTCCGCGCGTCGAGGAGGCTGTTGAGCAGTGCGCTGTCCGCGAAGGAGACGCCGGACAGATCGACGACGGTGACCGGCAGCGCCCGCTCGTGCGCCTCGGCCCACGCGGCTGCGAAGAGATCGTCCTCGGTGAGGTCCATCTCGCCGGTCGCCGTTATCAGGAACCGCCCGTTCTCCTCCCGCACGGTCACGAGCGGCGTGTGTTCGTCCCGTCCCATGGGACTGATCTTGCCATCCGGTGCCGGACGACGGAACGGGCGGGGTACCCCTCGGCCGAGTTCCTGCGTCAGCTCCTCGGACGGCCGCACAACGCGAGATCGGTGAGCCGCTGGACGGCGCGTTCGGCGCGGAGCAGGTGCTCGTCGCCGGACCTTTTGCCGGTGGCCGTGATGACGACGGAGCGCCGCCCGTCCTCGGTGAACCCCGTACGGACCGTGGCACCCTCCAGGTCACCGCCGTGTCCCCACCGGTGGCCGCCGCAGGCCAGCGGCTGCCGCATCAGTCCCAGCCCGTAGTCGAGGGCGGGGAACGCCTGCCGGATCTCGGCACTGGCCGGGACCGTGCGGCGCATCTCCGCGAGCTGCGCCGGCGGCAGCAGCCGCCCGTCGAACAGCGCCGTGAAGAACCTGTCCAGGTCCCGCTCTCCGCTGATCAGCGACCCGGCGGCGCTCGCCATGGACATGTTGCGCTCGGTCGTGTCGGTCCACTCCGCGGAACCGGGGAAGCGCTGGTACGTACGGGCGTGCGGACCATGGATACGCGGGTCGTCCCCCGGCTCGTAGGTGTCTCGCAGCCCCAGCGGCCGGACGATCCGGTCACGGACCTCCTCGGCCCAGGACCGTCCGGTGACCTTCTCGACGACCATCCCGGCGACGAGATAGTTGGGGTTGGAGTAGTTCCAGTCCGGCTCCGGGTCGTCGGCGGAGGCGGGCGGGAAGTCGGGCCGGTGTGCCACCGCGCGGGCGACGCTCTCCTCGGCGTCCAGATGGTCGTACCTGGTCCGCTCGAAGTCCGCGGCCGTGTCACCGGTGGGGCCGTAGTTGTAGAGGCCGCTGGTGTGCTGGAGGAGGTTCCTCAGCGTGATGCGGCTGCCGTCGTTGCCGTTGCCGCTGACCACGCCGGGCAGCAGGTGGTCGACGGTGTCGTCCAGCGACAGCCGTCCCTCGGCGACCAGTTGCAGTACGACCGTCGCGGTGAACGTCTTCGTGACACTGGCGGCGCGGAACCGTTCGCCGCGGGCCACCGGACGGCCGCCGCCCAGCCTGGCCTCCCCGGCGCTCGCCCAGGTCCGGCGCCGGCCGTCGCGGACCTCCACGGACATGCCGATGTATCCGGCCTCCCGCAGCGTCCTCTCCAGTTCCCGCCGCAGGTCCGTCCGGGTGAGCGGCGTACCGGCCCCGCTCCCGTCGGCCGGTACGGCCGGTGCCGCCGGCGCGCCCGCGAGCACGGCACAGGTGACGGCGACCGCAGCGGCCCCACGCATGAGCGAGGTTCGTTCGACAGACATGTCTCCCACTGTGCGGGGCCCGCCCGGACGGCGCCACGGGACCGCCGCCCGGAGCACGGAGTCGGGTCACCCGGACGCCCAGGTCTCCCGCGCCCAGCCGGCGAAGGAGGTCCAGGGGATGTCCGGGTGCTCGGCGTGCAGCGCGGGGAGGTCGACGCGGTAGCCGGGGCCGTTCAGGAACGTCCACATCGCGTGCATGTCGGGGTTGCCGATCGCCGCCACCGGCACCTCCTCGTGCCGGACGGTGCGGCCCAGCGCCGCGCCGAGCGAGGCGGCCATCCCCTCGGGCGTGGGGTCGTCACCGGCCAGCTCGATGCGCCGCTGGACGTACCCGGCCGGGTCGAGCAGCACCTTCGCCGCGAACGCCCCGAGGTCACGCCTCGCGAGCTGCTGGAGCGGCCGCCCGGCGGGCAGCGGGAGATCGAGCACACCGCCGAGGACGCGGTCGGCGCCGCCCAGCGCGTTGTCGTAGAAGTACGTCGGCCCCAGGATCGTGTACGGGACGTCCCCGGCCGCCAGCTCCGCCTCGACGCGGGCCTTGCTCTCGAAGTGCGGCACCCCGCTGTCCTGGTCCGCGCCCGCCACCGAGCTGAACACGAGATGGGGCACGCGCTGCCGGGCCGCCGCCGCGAGGATCGCCCGGCCCTGGCCGACCTCGGCCTCCACACCGGCCTCGAAAGGCGTGGTGAAGGCGAAGACGCTCCGCACCCCGCGCATGGCCGCCGCGAGCGAGTCGCCGTCGCTCAGCGAACCCGGCACCACCTCGACACCCCGCTCGGCCAGCGCGCGTGCCCCGCGGCGCTCCGGGTCGCGGACCATGGCCCGTACCGCCGCGCCACGGCCCAGCAGCGCCTCCGTCACGGCGCCGCCCTGCCCACCGGTCGCCGCGAGCACGAGAATCGGATCGTCCACCACTGTGTTCCTCCACTTCCACCTGACGGGAGGGCCGTCACACGGCCCGCCCCCCCATCATGTGTCCCGAGAAGACCCCCGCCCCCCCGCGCCACGGCCCACCGCCACAAGCAGGACACCGATGGGCTCGCACTGTGCACGCCCGGTCAAGTCGGACAGGGCTTGTCCGGAACATCCGGAACATTGCTCCCGTGAGCACCGCGAGCCCGCCCCCCGCCGGTCCCGCGGCTGCGACCGGCGGCGGGCGGTGGCCGTCAAAGACGGTGGATCAGCCGGTCGTGGTGACCCGGTGCTCCTTCATGGCGGCGCAGTTGGAGCCGGTGATCTGGACGTTGACGTTGCCGATGCCGCCACCCCAGTCCACGCAGTGGGCCTTGCCGTAGACGTAGGTGGGCCCGGCGTAGGAGGTGTACTGCCCGTAGTCCTCGTCGTACGCCTCGGTGTCCGGTACGTAGATCCACGCGGACATGTCCGTCGCGGTACCCGGGGTGCTGCGGATGGTCGCCACGCAGTTCTTGCCGGTGGCGGCGTTGTAGGTGAGGTAGACGGTGCCGCGCGAGCCGACAGCGGCCGAGTTGACGGTCTTGTAGCCACTGCCGCAGACCTTCTCGGGCGTGGTCCCGGGAGCGGCGGACGCCGGTGCGGCGAGCGCCGTCGCGGTACCCAGGGCCAGGGCCGTCACGGCGGTGACGGACAGAACGGAGCGCGAGATGCGCATATTTCCCCCTTGCGGTCGTAGGAGCTGTTTGCTCCTGTCTGATGTGACGACAGGAAGAGAAGAATGGTTGTGCTCCGGATGCGTCTTTACGGCGAAATCGTGTAGTGCGAGGCAGATGTTCGATCGATACCGGCCCGACCACCGGCCGAAGTCGGTCGCCGCGCGAACCGGCGTGACTGTGGCGCGGGCACCGCCGCGGTGCTAGCTATGGAGAGACGTCGCCGATCGCGAAGGTCAGCGAACGAAGGGAGACGGCGATGCCACGTCTTGCCCGTTCCGAGTGGTACGACCTGACCCGTGACATGAACTGGTCCCTGTCCTACGTCAAGGAGGAGGAGGTCTGGCCGGCCGAGCTCTCCGACGGGTTCGGGCTGCCGGTCGAGGCCTGGTGGGCGTGGGACGAGCCGTACAAGGTCACGTACCCGGAGTACGTGCACAACCAGTACGGCAAGGACGCCGGCGTCTACGCGGTCAACGCCGTCGTCGGACGGTCGAAGATGTACGAGCAGCTGGACCCGGGGTGGAAGTCGGCGATCCTCGCGCACTACGGCGTGATCGCGGTCCCCGAGTACCTGGCCAGCATCGCGGAGTCCCGGATGGGCCGCTTCGGACGCGCGGCGGCGTGGCGGAACATGGCGACCTTCGGCACCCTCGACGAGATCCGCCACGGCCAGATCCAGACCTACTTCCCGTACGGTCTCCTCGCCAAGGAGCCCCGCGCGGACTGGGCGCACAAGGCCCTCCACACCAACAACTGGGCCGCGATCGCCGCCCGCAGCCTCTTCGACGACATGTTTACGGCCAACGACGCGGTCTCCACGGCCGTCCAGCTGACCTTCACCTTCGAGACCGGCTTCACCAACCTGCAGTTCCTCGGGATGGCCGCGGACGCGATGAAGGTCGGGGACATGGACTTCGGGGCGCTGATCTCCTCGATCCAGACCGACGAGGCCCGCCACGCCCAGCAGGGCGAACCGACCGTCAAGCTCCTCGTGGAACACGGCCGGGGGGACGTCGCGCAGCGGCTGGTGGACCACATGGTCTGGCGGTCGTGGCGGCTCTTCGCGCTGCTGACCGGCCTGTCGATGGACTACTACACACCGCTGGAACACCGCGGCCGCTCGTTCAAGGAGTTCATGCAGGAGTGGATCTGCAAGCAGTTCCTGGACCAGTTCCGCGACTTCGGCCTGGAGAAGCCCTGGTACTGGGACGAGCACCTGCTGCCCGAACTCGACTGGTACCACCACGCCCTCCAACTCGGCGTCTGGTACTGGCGTCCCACCGTGTGGTGGAACCCCGACGCGGGCGTCGCCCCCGAGGAGCGGGAGTGGCTGGAGCGGCACTACCCGGGCTGGAACGACGCGTTCGGCCGGCACTGGGACGTCATCGCCGACAACCTCAGGGCGGGCCGCACGGAGGCCACCCTGCCCGAGACGTTCCCCGTGATCTGCAACCTGTGCCACATTCCGGTGGTGGCACCCGCCGGACACCGGGCGGGCAGGCTCGCGAGCCCCCTGCCGAAAATCCTCGACCGGCACGGCCGCCGGTACGTCTTCTGCTCCGAGCCCTGCCAGTGGGTCTTCGAACAGTCCCCGCGGCGGTTCCAGGGGCACACCGGCATCGTCGACCGGCTGCTCGGAGGGGAGATCCAGCCTCCGACGGTGGAAGGCGCGCTGGCCTACATGGGCGTGTCCCCCGAGGAGAGCGGCCAGGACGCCACCGACTACGCCTGGACACGGTGAAGGGAGGGCCCGGCGATGGCACTGTTCCCCCTGCAGGCCCTGTTCGACGGGGACCTCGTGGTACTGCTGGTGCCGGTCGACGACGCGGACCCGATGACCGTGGTCGCCGGCAAGGTGGCCCACCACGTGGTCGGCCGCCGGGTGGCGGCCCGGGACCGGCCGCTGCGGGTCCGCCACGACGGGAGGACGCTGCCCGACGACGCCACCGTGGTGACCCTGGGCATGAAGCCGCTGGACGTGGTGGAAGTGGGGTACGCGCCATGAGCGGGGCCCCGGTGCGGTGGTTCGACGTACCGGAGGCCGAAGGGCTGTGGGAGGGCGACCTCGTCGAGGCCGAGGTCGCCGGTGAGGACGTACTCGTCGTCCACCACCTCGACGGAACCTTCGCCGCGTACCAAGGGGCCTGCCCCCACCAGGAGTTCCCGCTCGCCGACGGCGCGTGGGACGAGGAGAAGGCCACGCTGACCTGCTCCGGACACGGCTGGGCGTTCGACCTGGGGTCCGGCGCGGGAGTCAACCCGTCCGGATGCCGGCTCTACCGGTACCCGGTCAGGGCCCCCGACGGCGACGGCGCCGTGCGGATCGGCGTACCGCAGGACGGCGCGAGTCACGTCAACCGCTGCCGAGAGACGTGAGGACGAGACGATGACCGCACCCGGCCCCGGCACCGACAAGCTGGTAGGACCGATCATCCGCGGCATCGACGGCGACCTCGCCGAGGCGGTCGCCGCGACGATCGAGCGGGACAACCCCGACGCCGAGGTGGTCGTCGACGACCAGGGCGGATACGTACGGATCAGTGTCCCCCGGCGTTGTGTGCTGACGCGCGACACCCTGGAGGAGGAACTGGGCCGGACGTTCCGGCTGAGCGCGCTGGAGCCCGCGCTGGCGGCGTTCGCCGGGCGCATCGAGCAGACCGACGAGCAGTGGGTCTGGTACCTGGAGAGGCGGGACTGAGCCGTGACGAGCGCATCGGGCAGGGAACGGCGGCGGACCTGGAGCATGTTCGGCGACGTCCGGCGCAGGCCGACGCCGTACGAGGTGGTCACCGGCCGGTTCCACTACCACTTCCGGCGCGACCCGGTCCCGTTCGAGATGGACCCCGAATGGTCGTTGAACGCCTGGTACCTCGAACACCGCGAAGGATCGCCCCTCCAGGTGGACGACTGGGAGGGTTTCCGTGACCCCGCCAAGCTGACCTACCGTGACTACGTCGCGCTCCAGCACGACCGCGAGATCTATCTGGACGCCCTGGTCGACCGGCACGAGGAGAACGCGACGGCGGCGACGCTGGACCCCGGATGGGTGGACACGTTACGCACCCTGTTCATCCCCCTGCGCTTCCCGCTGCACGTACTCCAGATGGTCGCGCTGTACGTCGGGCAGATGGCCCCCTCGTCGTACATCACCAACTGCGCGCACTTCCAGGCCGCCGACGAGGTGCGCCGCATCCAGCGGATCGCCTACTGGACCAGGGTGCTGGCCGACGCCCACGGCGACGACCTGGCCCTGACCGACACCGCGCGCCGGGCCTGGGAGGACGGCCCCGCCTGGCAGCCGCTGCGGCGGACCCTCGAACACCTCCTGATCGCCTACGACTGGGGAGAGTCCTTCGCCGGACTCGGCCTCGCGGTCAAACCCGCGGTGGACACCCTCGTGGACGAGGAACTCGGGCGGCTGGCCGACGCCAACGGGGACCCCTTCCTGGCCGAGCTGTGCGCCGAGTTCGGCCGCGACGCCCGCCGCAGCCGGGACTGGACCCAGGCACTCACCGGCTACGCGATCGAGCGGAATCCGGACGTCGCCGAGGTACTCGACGGCTGGGTGACGAAGTGGCGGCCGCGCGCCGAGGAGGCCGTCGACGGACTCGCCCCGCTGTTCGCCACCGCGCCCCGCCCGATCGCCGTTGCCGACGTCACCGCGCACGTCCGCGCGGTCCACGACGAGTTCCTCGTCGGAGCCTCCCTGTGAGCCGCCGGCCGCCGGCCCTCGGCGCCCGCGAGGGCCGGCGGCCGGCGGAGAGCACCTCACCACGACATCACCGGACGGTGAGGACGAGCTTGCCCCGGAGGTGACCGCCGTCGAGCAGCCGGTGCGCGTCGGCGACGCGCTCGAACGGGAACGTCTCCTGCACGTGGACCCGGAGCCTGTCCCGTTCGACGAGGTCGACGAGACCGCGCAGGGCGACCGGATCGGGATCGACCGCGATGCGGCTGAAACGCATCCCGGCCGCCCCGTACTCGGCGACGAGCCCCGCGCTCTCCTCGGCGACCGCCGTCACCAGGTGACCACCCGGACGGAGCACGTGGAGTGACCGCTCGGCCGTGTCGCCGCCGATCGTGTCGAGCACGACGTCGATGCCGCGGACGGCCGTGGTGAAGTCGGCCGCCGTGTAGTCGATCACCTCGTCGGCGCCGAGCCCTTCGACGAACTCCCGCTTGCTCCGCCCGGCGGTCGCGACGACGTGCGCGCCGAGCGCCTTCGCGATCTGGACCGCGACATGGCCGACCCCGCCGCCACCGCCGTGGACCAGGACGCGGTCGCCCTCACTCACGCCGGCGAGGTCGACGAGCCCCTGCCACGCGGTGAGCCCGACGACCGGCAGCGCCGCCGCCTCGACGTGCGAGAGCGCCGCGGGCTTGCGGGCCAGGTGCAGCGCCGGCGCCGCCACGACCTCCGCGTAGGCGTTCCCCGCCCGCGGGAACAGCGGCATCCCGAACACCTCGTCGCCGGGCCTGAACCGGTACGTCAGCGACCCCTCCTCGACCACGCCGCTGATGTCCCAGCCGAGAACGAACGGCGGCGGGCCGAGCAGCGGGGGGAACTCACCGGCGCGCAGCAGCGCCTCCAGCGGGTTCAGCCCGATCGCCTCGACCCGGACGAGGACCTCCGTGGGGAGGGGCTCGGGCGCGGGCGCCTCCACGACGGTGAGCACCTCGGGACCGCCGAACGTCTCTTGGGTGATGACGCGCATGACGCGCTCGGCCTGCGTGACTCGCATGATTCTCCTGCCGCGTTCTCCGGGGGAAGTCGAGAACCACGCTACGAACGCGACAGGAACCAGCGGGTACCTTGGGCGCCATGAGCGGTTTCGGTCGTCCGGGTAGTGCCTTTCTCCCGCAAGGTGCTCACCCAGACCCTTCGCAGGCTCCAGGCACACGGACTCGTCACCCGCCACGCCTACGCCGAGGCACCGCCCCGTGTCGAGTACGAACTGACCCCGCTCGGGGCGACGCTGATCGACCCGATCCACATGCTGACCGAGTGGGCGATGACCCACGGCGACGCCGTGCTCGACGCACTCGACGCGCACGCCGAACCGTTGGACGCGGTGTCCCACGACAGCTGAGGCGGATGTTCTCCGGGGCGCCCAGGAGGCTCTGGTGCCTCGGCCGCCGAGAGCTGTCAGGCGGTCAGTGCGGCGAGTATCGCGTCGGCCCGCTCGGTGACCAGCGCGAGGACGCGGCCGACGGCGGTCAGGTCCTCGGCGGGTGTCCCGCCCCGGATGCGTGCGGTGAACGGGGCGGTCTCCGCGCCGACGGTGTCGAGCAGTGCGCGCCCCGCATCCGTCGCGCGAAGGTGCGGACCGTCCGTGACGAGCAGTCGCTCGGCCGGCAACTCGTCGACCGTGAGACGGACATGGGCCGGGTCGGCCTCGAGCGACCCCTGGACCTCGGCGACGAGGCCGCCCGGTGTCCCCTGAGCGGTCTCGTCGTTCGGTACGGAGGAGGGAGCGAGGGGCGCGAGAGGTGCGTCGAGCAGGGCAGCCGCCACACCAGAGAACCGGACGTGGGACCCGGAAGGCTCCGAAGAACCGGGATCCCGGTCCTCCCTCTGCCCGGCGCGGGGCGGCCGCGGGGGCCGTCAGCCGTGGTGGGCGCGGGCCGCGCGAAGGTAGTCGGCGAGTGGTCCGGCGGGATCGGGCCCGTCACCGCGGGCGGCGAGGATGAAGGCGAGCCACATGATCTCGGGTGGCAGGGCGAGGGAGTGGCCCAGCCGCTCGTGCAGCCGCCGCGCGTGGTGCCGTACGTACGCGGCCACGGGTTCCTCGTCCAGGAAGAACGGCAGGGCGAGGCCGTGTTCCCGGGCGCTCTCGACGGCGTGGGCGACGGTCTCCTCCACCGAGTGTTCCACCGTCGTCGTCTGGATGGGCGCCCGGTGCGGAGCGAACCACGCCAGGTGTTCGTCGGGGACGGCGGCGGGGTCGAGGAGGCGGGCGGCCAGCTGACGGGCGATGACGGGTGAGCAGTGGAAGCCGTCGCGGTAGGTGCCGGTGGCGATCAGCAGACCCTCCACCGGGCAGGGGCCGATCAGCGGCAGACCGTCCAGGGTGATGGGACGAGTGCCCCACAGCCAGCCGGTGAGCCGGCTGGCGGCCACGGACTGATCGATCTCTTCCCGGACCGCGTGGATCAGCGTCTCGGCGGAGCCGACGGGCGGTCCGTCCGGGCGGTGACAGGTGATGAAGTTGGTGGCACCCACGTACTGCCGGCCGGTGCCCGGCAGGGGAACGAGATGCACACCGCAGCCCGCCGCCCGGTTGGGGGTACGGATCACCTGTCCGGCGCCGCCGGGCCGGGTCCGGCGGGTCAGCAGCGCGGAACCGGCACCGTGCAGGACCGGCGGCACCGCCCCGGGCGGCAGCGCGGCACCGGCCAGTTCGCCACTGCGGCTGCCGGCGGCCAGCACGACGGCTCCGGCGGTCAGGGCGCCGCCGTCGGCGAACCGCACGCCCCGCACCGCGCCGGCGGAGACCAGCACTTCACGGACGGTGCCCGGTACGGTGCGAACCCCGAGCCGGTGCACGGCGGCGGCCAGGGCGGCCAGGACCGCGCGTGCGTCGACGCAGCCCTCACGGCGCAGGTGCACGACCTCGAACGGGCGGGCCCGCGGGGCGGGCACCAGACCGGGCACATCGTCGGGCCCGACCAGGTCATGTGGTTCGCCGTGCTCCAGCAGGGCTTGGCGCAAGGCGGTGAAGTTGGCGGTGGCGATGGTCCCGGACCCGGCGCCGAGCAGCACGAACGTGCCCGGGACGTGAGAGCGCGACGCCGCCTCTCCCTCCTGCGGCCCGGCATCGTCGGCGAGCCGGTCCAGCCACGCCGGCCACGCGTCCAGCGCGTCGCGGGCGAGCGCGAACTTCGCTCGCGTCGCCGGGTGACGGCCGGTGCGGTGGGTGACCTCTCCGAAGCAGTTGAGCATCGCCCCGGCCGCGGCGCCGGCCGCCGCCTCCCGTCCGGGCGGACCGATCACCACGACGCGCAGCTCGGGCGCGCGCCGGGCCACCTCCAACGCCACCGAGAGCCCCAGTACCCCGTTGCCCACCACCGCCACGTCAGCACTGGACCCGCTCACGGCGCTCCCTTCGTCACGGCGGCCGTCGGCGGACCGCCCGGCCCACCCCTTCCTCACACCCTCCACGCGATCCGGGCCGACCGCCACCGAGCCGCTCCGAGCGACGCAAGGACCGGTCCGGTCCGGGCAGGGCAGGCGGACCGGGGGCTGCGCACACGGCTCGACCTGCCAGTCGCGGTCCGCCCCTGTACCGCAGGGCTGGCCGTCCGGGCCCGGGGAGGAGATGATCCTGGCATGAGCGGCGGCACCGCGGGCGGCGTGCGGACGGGAACGGCCGTGGGACGGTGGGTCCTGCTGGCCACCGTGCTCGGTTCGGCCATGGCGATGCTCGACTCCACCGTCGTCAACGTCGCCCTGCCCCGCATCGGGCGTGACTTCGGCGCCGACCTCGCCGCGCTCCAGTGGACCGTCAACGGCTACCTGCTCACCCTCGCCGGTCTCATCCTGCTCGGCGGGGCCCTCGGCGACCGGTACGGACGGCGGCGGGTGTTCGTCGTCGGCGTGGTGTGGTTCGCGCTCGCCTCCCTGCTCTGCGGGCTCGCCCCGAACCCCGGGGTACTGATCGTCGCCCGGGTCCTTCAAGGCATCGGGGGCGCGCTGCTCACCCCGGGGTCCCTGGCGCTGATCCAGGCGTCCTTCCACCCGGACGACCGCTCCAAGGCCGTCGGCCTCTGGTCCGGCCTGGGCGGGGTGGGTGCGGCGATCGGCCCGTTCCTGGGCGGCTGGCTGGTCGACGGGCCCGGCTGGCGCTGGGTGTTCCTGCTCAACGTCCCGGTGGCCGCGGTGTGCGTCCCGGTGGCGCTCCGGCACGTCCCCGAGTCGCGCGACCCGCGGCAGCACGGCCGCTTCGACGTGCCCGGCGCGGTCCTCGGCGCGACTGTCCTCGCCCTCGTCACCTACGCGCTCATCGACGCCGACCCCCTCTCCGGGGCCGCCGGTGTCCTCGTCGGCGCCGTCTTCATCATGCTCGAACGGCGCCGGGCGGATCCGCTGCTCCCCCCGTCCGTCTTCCGGTCCCGGCTGTTCACCGCCGTCAACCTGGTGACGCTCTGCGTGTACGCGGCGTTCGGCGGGTTCTTCTTCCTCTGCGCCCTGCAACTCCAGGTGGTCGTCGGGTACTCCGCGCTGGGCGCCGGTGCGGCACTGCTGCCGACCACCGTGCTGATGCTGCTGCTCTCCGGCCGTTCGGGCGCGCTGGCCCAGCGGATCGGGCCGCGCCTCCCGCTCACCGTCGGCCCCCTGCTGTGCGCGGCGGGGATGGCGCTCATGCTGCGGGTGGGGGAGGGCGCCGGGTACGTACGGGACGTGCTGCCCGCCCTCGTCGTGCTGGGCCTCGGCATGGTCACCCTGGTCGCACCGCTCACCGCCACGGTGCTGGCGTCGGTGGAGACCGGCCGGGCCGGGCTCGCCAGCGGCATCAACAACGCGGCCGCCCGCGCCGCGGGACTGCTTGCCGTGGCGGCCCTCCCGCTGCTGACCGGCATGGGGCCGGAGGCGTACCGGGTGCCGGAGGAGTTCGACGAGACGTTCAGGTCGGCGATGCTGATCTGCGCGGGCCTGCTGGTCGCGGGCGCGGTGATCGCCTGGGCGGCGGTACGCACCCCGGTTCCGCGCGAGGCGCTGGGCGCCCCCGAGTGCCGGGTGCACTGCGGGGTGGCGTCCCCACCGCTGGAGGCGGCCCGCGACCGCCCACCGGCGACGGAACACCCCACCCGCCCCGCCTCCTGACACCGCCCGGCGGAACCGCGCCTACGGGAGAGTCGGCGCGGAACGCTCCCCATGGACCAGCCGCTGGTGTTCCGCCGTGAGGAAGGTGTACGGGTAACGGACCGGTTCGGCACCCGCCAGGTCCAGCCGGGCCGTCTGCTCCGGGGACAGATCACCCTGCCCGTGGTCCGGGCCCTCGCCGAACGCCGGACGGAATCTTTCCTGGTGGTCCAGTTCGACCACCACCTCGACCTCCGGATCTGGGAGGGCGCCCCCGGCGACCCCCGGGCGGAGCGCGAGCCGGTCTTCGACACCAACGTGATGTCGCACGTGTCCGACCTGGTCGGGCCGGGCCGTTTCGTCCAGGTCGGCGTCTCCCCGTTCGCCACGGTCGAGGCGGGGAGCCTCGACGCCATGCGGACCTTCCTCGACGCGACCGGCCGTCAGCTCTGCCCGACCGACCCCGAGTTGCACGACCCCGCCCTGTTCCGCGCCGCGATCGGCCAGGGCCAGGACATCTACCTCAGCCTCGACATCGACGTACTGCAGCGGGCCGAGATGTCCTCCACCGGCTACCCGGCGGAGATCGGACTGAGCACCCCTACACTGCTGCGGCTGATCGACCTCGTGCTGGACGGCAACCGGCTGGTCGGCTTCGACCTCGTGGAGTTCGCCGCCGACCGGTCCGACCGGTCCGAGGGCACCCTCTCCGACGCGGGGCGCGCCACGGCGGTCTTCCCGCACGTACTGAGCTGGATCTCCCGGCAGGCCGGAGAGAAGCCCGACAAGAGGAGCGAGACGTGCCAGGCCCGCTGACAGACCGGACCGCGAACGAGACCGCGCACCCGTCGGGGAGCCGGGGACCGGAGGGGCCGGAAGACGCCCCCGCGAGCCGTCCGCCCCTGCGGAACACCTTCCAGGAAACCCTTCTCGGCCTGGAGTACACCCCCCGCCCCGAAGGCGCCGACCTGTTCTCCCGAGCCTGCGTCGAGCAGTACCAGGAGTACCGGCCCGACCGCTTCGGCTACGTCTTCGCCCAGGTCTTCGAGCCCGACACCCTCACCGAGGTGGCACTCCTCGAAGGTGTCAGCCCGGAGGCGGCCGCCGACCTGACCCACCGCCCCACCCCCTCGATGACCGCGCTCGCCGAACACGTCGAGGGCCGCGCCGACCTCCCCGCGGTGACCCTGGTCAACCTGGCCGCCGCACTGATCAGCGTCTCCCGCTTCGACGCCGCGCGCCTGGTGCTCGCCGACGCGCGGACGCGCGCCCGCACACTCGAGGAGATCTTCGAGACCGCGATGCTGGACTTCGTGGTGGCCAACCGCCGCGACGACGGCGCCGGCTCGCCCCACGCCTTCGCCCGGACGCGGCAGGCCATGGAGACCGGGCGGCTCGTCCCGCACCGCTCCCTGGACGCCTGCGCCCAGGCCGTCGTCCGGTACCTCAAGCACCGGGAACTGCCGGAGACCGCCTACCGCTGGTTCCTCGACACCGGCCTGGAACTCGTCCGCGACCACCCGGACATGCCCTCCGGCGGCGTCTCCTCCCGGTACCGCGCGCTGGCCATGCTCCCCGCCGCCGAGGGCGACGCGGCCACCACCCGCCGCTACATGGAGAACGCCCGCGACTTCGCCGACGACACGTACACCCGCAGCCCCCGCGCCTGCGAACTCCACCTGCTCAAGACGTACTACGAATCCTCCGTCAAGGAGCACATGTACGTCACCCGCGACCTCGACCGGGCCGTCGAGGCCGGCCGCGCGCTGATCGCCCTCGACCCCCACTGGTCACCCAGCTACGGCGAACTCGGCGACGTGATGGCACGGTTCGGCAGGCCCGAGGCGGCCGCCCGCCTGTACGAGAAGGCCGTCGCCCTCGGCGCCCCCTACTACGGCCACCACCTCCTCCAAGCCGCCCGAATGCGGGAGAAGAAAGCCCAGGCCGAACAGGCCCTGGGCCACTACGAGACACTCGCCCGGCTGGCCCCGGACAGCGCACCGCTCCTGGAGAACGGCCTGCGCCTCGCCCGCTCCGTGGGACACGGCTCCGGCCCTACTTCGAGGACGCCCTGGCCCGGCTGCGGGAGCGCCCGCAGCGTCCCGCCCCCGACGCCCAGGGAGAGTCCGGCCGGTGACGACGCACACGGAACTGACCACCCGCAACTTCGCCGGCTTCGCCTGGGTCGTCCTGCTGATCAGCTGCGTCAGCGTCGGCTTCGGAGCCGTCGACCTGCTGATGGTGACCCCCAAGGGGCTGCTGCACGTGGCCGCCGTCGGACAGGGCGAACTCATCGTCTCCGGCGTGTTCGCCTTCTTCACCGGCGTCGTGGACATCTTCACCGCCCGGCTGGCCGTCGCCGAGGGCGAGAACGCCCGCGCCCGCCGGCTGCCGACGCCGGCCTGGGCACTGCTGCCGCTGCTCGCCCTGTGCGAGGTGCTCGGCCTGCTGGTGGGCGCGGGCGTGGAGCCGTTCCTCCGCCTCACCGGACAGCAGCCCGAACTGGTACCGCTGGTCGGTGACTACGTACAGATCCGCGCCTGGAGCACCGCCGCCGTCCTCGCGTACGTCGTCATCGGCGAAACCCTGAAGATCTGCGGCATGAAGAACGCCTCGTTCCTGATCCTCGGCGCGGGCCTCGGCGTCAACGTCCTGCTCAACTGGGTCTTCCTGTACACCGGTGCGGCCGCGCTGTTCGCCTCGCCGGCCGGCGCGGTCTCGGCCGCCACCGTCGGCGCGCAGATCCTGATGGCCGGCGCCGGCCTCGGCTACTTCCTGCGGCAGAACCGGCAGCGGAACGTGCCCCTGACGGCCCGGCCCGAGAGCGGCGGGATACTCGCCGAGTTCCGCTCGATGCTGCGCGCCGCCCCCGGCGTGGGCGCCCGCCACCTCAACGACTACGCGGGCGCCATCGTGCCCAGCCTGTTCATCGGCACTCTCGGCATCCAGGCGGTCGCCGCCGCCGGCGTGGCCACGAAGATCTACACCCTGTTCTGCCGCGTCCCGCAGGCCTGTGCGTCCGGCGCCTTCGCCTTCTACGGCTACGCCGTCGGCGCCCGGGACACCGCGCTGCCCGCCATCGCCCGCCGGCTGCTGGCCTGCACGGCGGTCCCCACCGCCGTCGCGGCCGCGGTCCTGCTGCTCTGCGCCCCGGGGACCGTCGGCGTCTTCGCGAGCGCGGGAATGGACCAGGACCTCGCCCGCGACCTGCTGCTGGCCTTCCTGCTGCCCCTGCCCGTCTACGTCCTCTCCGCCGTCCACGGCGAGATGCTGACGGTCCACCAGCGCGGCGGCCTGCTCTTCGGCGCCTCCACCCTCACCACCTACCTCCTGACCATCCCGCTGGCCTGGTACGCGGTCTTC
The DNA here is from genome assembly GCF_034105845.1 of Streptomyces sp. CRN 30. Classification (NCBI taxonomy): domain Bacteria; kingdom Bacillati; phylum Actinomycetota; class Actinomycetes; order Kitasatosporales; family Streptomycetaceae; genus Streptomyces; species Streptomyces sp. CRN 30. The sequence continues at coordinate 40,463 of NZ_JAVRHI010000443.1, forward strand.
GTCCTCGACTCCCCGTTCCTCGCCATCGCCTGCAACGGGGTGTCCACGGCGGTCCTGGCGTACGTCTTCCACCGCGCCCTGCGCCGGGACCACTGGGCAGCCCCCCGCGAGGTCGCCCATGTCTGACCCCACACCCGGCCCCGCCCCCGCCGCCTTCCGCCACGACCCGGTCAAGAACGTCCTGCCCGCGGCCGCCGCCACCGCCCGCCGCTGGGACCACGAACCGGTCGTGGCCGGCCACCGCACGCTGACCTACCACAACCGCACACTGGACCGCACCGTCCCGGTCTCCGTCAGCGCCACACCGGCACTGATCGCGGGCGTGGGCCCGGTGGTCGCGAGCGACGACGGCCAGGTCCGCCTGTACTCCCGCGACCTGTCGAAGGTCTACTGGGAGCGCCGCATGGACAGCGCCGTCTACGCCTCCCCGGTACTCGCCCCCGCCGGCCGGCACGTGGTGGTCGCCGCCACCAGCGGCCTGATCGCCTGCTTCGACCTGCGCGGCGGCCTGGTCTGGTCGGTGAAACCGGCCACCCCCGTCTTCGCCACCCCCACCCTGCTGCCCGGCTCCGGCGTCCTGCTGGTCAGCGCCTTCCACAGCCGCTGCACCGGCCTGGACGTCCGCACCGGCGCCGTCGTCTTCGAACGGACCCTTCCCCAGCCCTGGCACGCCGCACACGGCGGCTCGGCCTCCTACCGCGACCCGTACGCCGGGCCGGTCGGCACCGCGGAGGGCACCGCGGTCGTCGCCTGCGCCGAGCACGTCCTGTGCCTGGCGCCCGACGGCACCGAACTGTGGCGGGCCGAGGCCGGCGCCTCGGTCCGCGCCACCCCCGCCGCCCTGCACGCCACCGGCGAGATCGCCGTCTGCCCGGTGGACGGCCACTGCCTCTTCCTCGACGCCCGCACCGGCGCCGTACGCGGTGAACTCGCCCTGGACGCCAAGAACACCGGCAGCCCGGCCGTCTCCGGCGGCGTACTGGCGATCGGCACCCAGCTCGACGTCACCACCGGCGTCGACATCCGCACCCGCACCCCGCTGTGGACCGCCCCGCAGGGCGCCCCCCGCTCCTGCACCTCGCTCACCGCCCTGCCCGACGGCGGCTTCGCCGCCACCGGCGAACGCGGCAACGCCGCCGGCCATTGGCGGAGATGGAACGGGAGAGCGTCGGCATGCTCTTCGTCGACGGCGACAAGAAGTCCTACCCGTCCTACCTCAGACTGGGCTTCCCGCTGCTCCAGCCCGGCGGCCTGCTCATCGCCGACGACGCCTTCGCACACGGCGACTTCGGCGCGGAGAGCGACCCAGACGCCGATCCGCAGCGGGAGACACGAGCCGTCCGTGCGTACGCCGGAGCGGTAGGCCGGAGCCCCCAGCTGTTCTCCGCGTTCGTGGCGACGGAAGCGGGCCTGTTGGTGAGGCGGAAGAAGCACCCCGATGACCGCTGACGGCACCGGACGCGCCCTGGTCACCGGGGCCAGCCACGGCCTGGGGCTCGACACGGCCCGCCGGCTCGCCGCCGAGGGCTGGTCGGTGACGGGAGCGGGGCGGCGTCCCGCCGCGGCCGTCGAGAGGCCGGTGCCGTTCGACTACCGCTCCGCCGACCTGTCGCGCCCCGAGACCTGTCCGGAGGTCGCCGCAGCGGCGGGCGACGGATGGGACCTCGTGGTGCACAGCGCCGTGTACTACGCCGACTTCCACCAGCGGCCCCGGCTCGGATTCGCGGACACCGAGGAAATGCTCCGGGTCAACGCCCTGGCCCCCTACCACCTCACCCTGGAGATCCTGGACCGGCAGCCACCGGAACGGTTCTGCTCCGTCGTCGTGGTGAATTCCGAGGCGATGTACCACGCGGACCGCCAGTCCGCGCCCTACGCGGCGAGCAAGGCCGCACTCCGGCTGCTGACCGCCGGCCTGGCCGAAACCTGCCGGGAACGCCGGGCAGCGGTGTCCACCCTGTTCTTGGGACCGCTGGACGACGAGCGCAAACGGGCCGACCTCCGGGCGATCGCCGTGAAACTGGGCGCCGACGAGGAGGACGTCACCCGCAAGTACCTCAAGCGGTCCAACCCGGACCTGGTGATCGAGGAACTCATCGACTACGCGTCCTGCTTCCGGACCATCCGCCACCTGCGAGACCTCGGCCGCCTGGACGGCGGCTCGGCCGGCTCACTCATCTGACACGCACCACGATTCCCCTGAACGATCACCCGTATGCGGTCCCGCGCCTCGCCCCCGATCCACTCACCGCCCGTGTGAAATGAGGTGGTCCATCCACCTCCACAGGGAGTGCACCATGCGTATCCGCACCGCTCTGGCCGCCGCCGTCCTGGCGGCCGCCGCCACCGTCGCCGGCACCGGCGCGGCCGTCGCCGACGACGGCAACACCGCAGCCATCGGCGAGTCCGCGCAGACCGGCGGCGACATCGTCAGCCACGGCTGGAACACCATCTTCGGTTTCGGGGACATGGAACTGGACTAGCCCCACACCGCGACATCCGAACACCGCACGGGGCGGACCCGGCCACACCGGCCGGGCCCGCCCCGTGCGGTGTGCGCGAGTCCGGCCCGGACGTGTACCGGCAGGACGGGCAGCCGCCGACCTACCAGTTGCCGAAGTGCTCGGAGTACTGCGTGTGCGTCAGCACGGCCATCGAGAACCCTCCGGCTGACGACGCGAAGATCATGCTCAGCGTCCTGGGGCGGGCCGGTGATCGCGCCGAATCAAGGGCGCGTGCACCGCACCGCCGTGCGCCGTAAGCTCCCGTCACCTGCGGTAGAGCCAGATTCCGAGCGCGCACGCAAGGAACAGGGACGATACGCAACGCATCAGGGTCGAAGTAGATGTGGCGCACCTTGCTCCAGTTCCCACCGTGTACACGGAGGGTGTGCACGGTAGCTGCACCAGTGGCGATGCCGGCGATGAGCAGCGCGTACTGCACCGGCCGCAGGACAGAGTCGCGGCGACGAGGGGAGTGGGGTGTCCTCGCTGCCCGCACGGCGGGCGGTGGTACGCAACGACGGTGTACACAGTTGCCACGAAGGCGAGAAGAAGACCGAGAGCTTCCACGGACTCAGCGTGGAGCATGGGTGGTGCGGAGGTCAGGGTTCCGGCGCAACTGCGGAGAAGAGCACTGCTCCAGCCTGATACCGAACTCGCCCGACGCGCCCCACCGGCGCAGCGCAGACGGCCGTCGTCGCCGTACCGGCCCAGTCGGGAGCGTTCAGGACACTGCCGCCGAACCCGTCACCGCACCCACAATGCCCTCGGCCGTCTCGCGTGGCTTGCACTCCGTCCACACGCCTCGAACGCCGGGGCGGTAGACACGAAGGAAGGCTTCGAGAGCCGGACCTCGGACTGCTCCAGCGTGTCGGCGAGCGGCGCAGACTTCGCCGCACTCCTCACCCCCGGCCGACCTGTCTTTCCTGCACTCCTTCGCCACCGGCCTAGAACGCGACCGGGCCGCCGTCGACGCTGCCCTCACCCTGCCCTGGCACAACGGACGCACCGAGGGCGTCAACCACAGGATCAAACTGCTCAAGCGCCAGACCTACGGCCGGGCCGGTTTCCCGCTCCTCCGTCCAGCGCATCCTGCTCAGCTGACACTCCGCCAAACACGGCGATCGACATGGACCCTGGACAGGTCCTCGGGAGCCGTCCGTGAGCGGCGCCGAGCCGCCGTGGCCGGTCTGCCTCTTCCCGTAGGCCGCGGGCATCGGACGCGAACTGCCAGGCCACGCCCGCGAGACGCTCCCGGACGTCCTGTCCATCGTCGGCGTGGCTGCGGCGACGGTCAGGACGTACGGCGGTCGATCTCGCCCTGTACTGACTCGATGGCTACGAGGGCACCCGCGATCGAGGCGCCCTGCTGGCGCGACAGGTCCAGCAGGGTGTCGGCTGAAACCTTCTTGGCGGTGAGCTTCCGGGCGAAGTCATCGGGCAGCGCGCACTTCCTGTAGGCATCGATGTGGGCGACGACGGCGCCGAACGGCAGACCGGGGAAACGTCGTTCGGCCTGTTTGACGCGGCTGAGGAGTTCGCAGAGCCTTGTCGTGTCCGCTTTGCGTGCGGCGATGCTGAGCAACTTTTCGAGCTCGACGACGGTTTCGTCGAGCAGATGGTAGTCGGGCTGGTACCGATCGGCTTCTTTGGCACGATTCTTCTTGCGTACCTGGTAGACGGTGAAGCATATGGTGACGGTGAGGCTGGCCAGGCCGACGGCGGTCGTCCAGGTCCAGGTGTCGCTGAAGGTGCTTTGGGGGGCGTCGTTGCCCAGTAGCAGGCGGATGTCTGGGTGTGAGGTGCTCGCCGTCAACTGCGGCGTTGAGCGGTACATGTCGAGTTGTCCTTCTGGGAAAGGTAACTTGCCGGGACCGCCCGGGACGGTGTCCGTTGTGCGCGACGCCGGCGCAACGGGCCGATTCGTCCGGCACGGGTTCTAAGGCGGGTGTCGCTGGTGGTGCGGATGCCTGTGTTTCGCCGGTGTGCGCGTGCTGTGCCGCGTGCCTTCGAGATGACAGAGCGCTGGTGCAGCGGGACGCGGCTCTGGGCGTGTGGTGTGTCAGGGGCCGCTGTTGCTGGTGGCCGGCCCAGTGAACGACGGCTGGGCAGGCGTCCGCCGGGCGGGGGTGGTGCCCGGGATTGCATGCGCGGTCGGCTGTGGACCGTTCACGGGGTGACTTTGCGACGAGTCCTCGTCTGCTGCGGTAGACAGTGGTTCTACAGGGCCCTTCACCAGGCCGGCAGCCTTGGCGATCCGGCGCTGACGCTGCCCGTTCCGGAAGCTGTAGTCCTGTACGAGCATGACGTTCAGGAGGAACGGCCTGCGGATATGACGCTGGAGGACGACGTCGAGAGCCAGGTGCCATGACGACACCTGCAGAGCGCGGGCCGTGTCCGGGTCGGGGACGAAGACGGGCACGTCCAGATGGCCGTGCTGCATGCGAGCCGGGAGCACCCGGGCGGCACGTAGGGCGCGCTGGCAGCCCCGGTCGAGAGCCTCGGGCCGGCTGGCCAGCAGCTCGGCCCAGGCCTCTTGTACCTGACCGTTGACCCTCGGGCATTCCATGCAGGCGGCCCGTCCCATCAGCACATCGGACAGCCGCAGTCTGAACGTGGCGGCGCACTGCGCGCACTCCACCGTCCACGGCCTCTCGAACCCGCGATAGCGCTCCATGGCCTCGAAGCCGGCCTTCCGGAGCAGACGGACAGCCGTGTCCTGCACCACCCTGCCACCGAAGTTGTCGGCGGCCACCGCCTCCAGCTGCCTGGCCTCTTCGCGCCGTGCGGCCCTCTGGTCGTCCAGACTGGCGTGGCGTTGCGCCCGGCGCCAGGCTTCGTGCCACTCCGGACGCTGGCGGGGCGCCACCTGGCAGACGACGAGGAAGGCTTCCAGCGAGTCGGGCGACGCTGGCGGCTGCCGGTGGGCGCAGATGCGGTAGGCGGTGCTGCGCGACAGCTTCAGATTGGCCGCCTGCGCCCTGTTCTCCATGACGCGGAAGGACGGAGCTCCGTTCAGTTGCCGCAGCTCCTGCAGAGCCGCGCACAGGCCGGGAACGTCTTCGACAAGGTGAGGCCTTGGAACCGACGCTGCGGGCCGGGTGGCGGTGGCCCACCGTGTCTTTGTACTCCCGCGGTGGGCGGAGTGCCACAGATGGGTGATCTCATCGACATCCAGTCCGCACCCGTGTGCGAACGCCTGCGCGACCTCGAGTTTGGGTAAAGCCTTGCCCGATGCTGCCCGTTGCAGGGTCACGGGACTCTGGAAGCGCGTGCGGTCCGCAAGAGCAGCGTAGGAGATCCCCAGTGCACGGCGGCCGTTGCGTAATGTCGTAGCGAACTGGCCGAGTGGACTCTCGGGATCCGGGACCGGTTTCTCAGGGCGTGACATCCGAAAACATCGCCTCTCTAATAGAACATTGATCCGACGAAATTCAGATGTGCCTTGCAGGTGCCTCCGATTGGCGAGGGCAAAAACGCAGTCGCACGTCGAGAGGCGCCAAAAGGCAGCCATAGAACGGTAGTTGGCGCTACCGCTCAGGCGGCACACATATTGCCATCCGCGGCGCCTCCTCCGCAGGAGCTTGGCACTTAGAACTCCTAATCAAATGATCTTCGAGGTGGTTGGATCAATCCAGGCATGGTGATCAGGGGTGCGGGGCGGCTCGGCCGAAGCCGTGGGAAGTCGATGATGAGTTGTGGGCGGTGATCGAGCCGCTGCTGCCCAAGGTGGTGCGCCGGACCCGGCATCCGGGACGCAAGCGCCATCCGGACCGGCTGGTGTTCCAGGGCATCCTGTTCGTGCTGCATACCGGGATCTCCTGGGAACATCTGCCGCAGGAACTCGGCTTCGAGTCGGGCATGACCTGCTGGCGCCGCCTGGCCGAATGGACCGAGGCCGGGGTGTGGCGTCGGCTGCATGAGGTCCTCCTCGCCAAGCTGCGCGGCGCGAACGCCCTGGACTTCTCTTGGGCGGCCGTCGACGGCTCCCACATCCGGGCGTAAAAAGGGGACCCAAGACCGGACGAAGTCCCGTCGACCGGGGCAGAACCGGCAGCAAACACCATCTGATCACCGACGCCACCGGCATCCCGCTCGCCGTCACCCAGCTGATCCCGCTCCTCCAGGCCGTGCCGCCGGTGCGGGGCAAGCGGGGCCGGCCCCGGCGCCGCCCCGACGTGGTGCTGGGCGACCGCGGCTACGATCACGACAAGTACCGGCGCCTGGTCCGGGACCTCGGGGTGAAGCCGCTGATCGCCCGCCGCGGCACCGGGCCTGTGCACCCAACGCTCGCTCGTGGAGCGCGCGTTCGCCCATCTGCACGGGTTCCGCCGCCTGCGGATCCGCTGGGAGATCCGTGACGACATCCACGAAGCCGCCCTCACCCTCGGCTGCGCACTCATTTGCTGGCGACGCCTGAAGTCATTGCGATAGGAGTTCTTATTGCAGGCCTGTCTCATGGCATCAGAAGCCCGCAGGTGCGATGGGACAACCTGAATCAATCGCTGACCTGCGAAGGTGACGGTACGAGTGGCCGATATTCCTGCCCTTGAACGCCGGTTGATTCACTATGTCTCGCATTTATTCAAGTTCCCTTGCCCGAGAGTCGATACTTGCTTTACATCGCCGAACTGATCCGACGGTGCCTTGTGTGCTTGGCTCACGCCACGCCTGAACAGGGATAACAGCCCAGATGCGTTGGCGCGCGAAAGGGCATCGGAAGAGTCGTCCTGCACATACAGGACGACTCTTCCGTTATTTGTGACCGCTACCGATCGATCTCTGTCCCTGTTGTCGATCGCAGTGCTCACGTGTCCCTCAATGCAAGGGACCGGTATGAAGTCAGCGACCAGATGCCAGGTGATGGCGCGTGAACCTGACAACCAGCTGATGCCCGGTTTGTCGTGAAGACGATCATGAACGGCACACGGCTCGCGGACGAAGCCACGGACCCGACGAACTCGGTCCTGGGCCTCGGGGTGCGGCGCGGTGCCGCTGCGGCACGGCTGGCTCGCCTGAAAGCGGGGCCCGGCCGCGCTGAGCGACCGTGCCTTGAGTGGTCTGTGGTGTGCTCGACTTTCTACTGAACGTCTCGCAGGGCCGGGCGGCAGTCAGCACCCACAAGGGTGGTGCGGCTGTCGGCCGCGGGGGCGCTCCGCTCTGGAGTACGAGCGGCCAGTCGCACGCCGTGTAGGGGCGCTGCGGAGAAGGACAGTCCGCGGCAGCCGCTGACCGGCTGGCTCGAGTATGCGGTCCTGGTGATCTGCGGCTTTGGCTCATAGTCCTACGCCGACGTCGTCCACGATCGCGTCACACCGCCGATCCGCGCGACGGATTCGCTCCAGCTATGCGTCGGCTGGTGCGTGAACGGACGAGAACGTGGGTTAGGACGGCGGCGGTCTGGCGGGCGGCGCTGCCCCGGACTCACGCCCCGGCGTGGCGGACCTGATCGGCCGCTCAGTCGCCCGTCCGCTGGCGCGGGCGCAGCCGTCCGAGCAGGTAGCCGGCGGCGAGCGCGGCGGCCGCGGTGACGAGGACGCCCACCGTCAGGACCACCGCATCCCGATCGCGGACAGCAGCTCCATCCGCTCCGGCGTCAGCGTCGCCGCCCGGGAGCGCTGGTTCCCGATCCAGGCACCCAGCTTGTGCTCCCGCTCCTCCTGGTCCTCGCCGACGATCCGCTCGACGTGCTTCCTCGGGATCTGGAGGTGCCCCTCGCGCTCGTAGAACTGCTTGGCGGCCTCGTAGTTCATCGCCCACTTGTCGGCTTGTGTACGGCGCTTGGGCTTCTCGTCCTCGGTCGCGGGCTCGATCCCGAGGACCTGCTCGCACATCCACTGCTGCACGGTCGTGAGCTGGTCCCAGCCGAGCCGCACGGACTGCACCCACCGCCCCAGGTCCTCGCCCTGGCGCACGACGTCGCCCGCCTCGGTGGGCAGCGCCTCACCGGCGTCCAGGTGCATCCGCACGAGGTGGAAGGCACGCTGCCACGTCACCGGCCAGCTCGGGCACCAGGACGCGTCGATCTCCTCCAGCTGCTCGCGCCGCTCGTCCGACAGCGCCCCGGCCGACGACTGAACCGGCAGCCCCTCGGCACGCCGCTGCTCGATCTCGGCAGCCTTCCGGGCGGCGGCCCGCGCGTTCTTCAGGAAGATGCCTACCTTCGCGCCCTGGAAGGTGGCGTCCAGCGGGGCCAGGAGGTGCCCGTGTTCAGCCGCCCACCCGCGCGCGGCCGCGAGGCCCTCCTCCCACGCGACGTCGTAGTGCGACCAGATCATGCCGAGCTTCTCCAGCTGGGCGATGCGGTCCTCGTCCAGACGGCCGCGGGCGTAGAACCGGCGGGCGTCAGCGGTCCACTGCCCCAGCGGGAAGCCCGCGAGCGAGGTCGGCCACCCCTCGCTTTCGGCCTCCTGGTCGTCGACGGTGGCGGGCACGCGGAACGTGAACGGCACCTTCAGGTCGCCGTGCAGCCGGTTGTAGATGACGGCGGCCTCCACGCCGCGCCGCCAGTGCTCGTGTTCCGGGTTGAGGACCCGCAGGTTGATGAATGCGGCGAGGGCGGCCGGGTCGCGGGGCGTGGAGAACTTCAGCAGGGCCTTGGCGGGGGCGCTGACGCCCCCGGAGCCCTCGCCGCTCCCACCACCGGTGCTTTTCCCGCTGTCGTCCTTGGCTACGGGCTTGTAGCGGCTCGGGGCCTGCTGCTCCGCGAGGGTCTCCACGATCCTGGCGTCGTGTGCCCGCAGCGCCTCCAGGAGCTTGGCGAGCCCGCCGAACGCCCGGGAGGTGAGCATGTTGTCCGCCGTCTCGCCCGGCCCGAGCAGAACCGGCACCACGAGCGAGGCCATCTTGCCCTCGCCGGGCTGCATCCGCAGCGCCCGGCCGACCGCCTGGACCAGGTCGGGCATCGAGCCGCGTACGTCGGCCCAGTACACGGAGTCACAGTTTTTGGTGTCGACCCCCTCGCCCAGAACCTTCACCGAGCACAGGAAGCACTTCTCCACCACGGTGCCGTCCGTGGCGATCCCGGCCGCGAACTCACCCAGCAGCCTGCGCCGGTGGAGCGGCTTGTGGTCGCCGCACAGCCAGTCCGCCCAGATCGTCTTGGGGTACAGCTCGGGGTCGGAGGCGTGCAGCTGCGCGGCGACGTCGGGAAGGCCGGCCGCGAACGCTTCGGCCTCCTTCACCACGTGGTGGAACACGAGCGTGCGCCGGAAGCTCTCCTCCGCCGACGCCTTCACCAGGGCGGTCTGCAGAGCGGCGAGCCGGGCCCCGCGGACCTCTACCGAGCGGCCTTCGGCGCCGAGGAGCTGCGCGGCCTGGAGGGCGGTGTCGGTGACGTCCACGCATACGACCTGGTAGGGGGCACAGATTCCCCGGTCGATGGCCTCCGAGAGGGTCAGGGTGAAGCAGCGGCTGCCGAAGGGGCCCTCGGGGTCGTCCTCCATGCTCGCGACCAGCTCGCCCGGTGCGCCGGCTTCGTCCTCGTCCCCGAGCTGCCACAGCCGGGGCGTGGCCGTCATGTAGAGGCGGCGCAGGGAGGGGATCTTCTGGTTGTCGTGGACGACCGCCCACGGCTTCCCGATCCGGCCCGAGACACGGTGGGCCTCGTCCACGACGATCAGGTCCCAGGCCGCGAGGCCCCCGGCGTGCGCCCGCTCCAGCGTGCCCAGCCCGAGGCTGGCGTACGTGGCGTACACGGTGACCTTGTCCAGGCCCCGCGTCCACTCCACCAGCTCGTCCACGTCCGTGGTGTTGGGGAAGGACACCTCCTCACCCCGCAGCGAGGACACCCCGATCATCGAGCCCCGGCGGCCTCCCTCGCGCCACGCGGCCTCGGTCTGGGCGAGCAGGTCCAGCGAGGGCACGAGCACCAGCACACGGCCCGCGTGGAGCTCCTCTGCGCTGCGGACCGCCACCCGGGTCTTCCCGGACCCGGTCGCCATGATCACCTGCGTTCGAAGCCCCCGCTCGGGCACAAGTGATCTCGCAGGCAATTCGAGGGCGCGCACGACCGCGTCAGTGGCTTCTCGCTGGGCTGCTTCGCGCTGGTCAGCACGGTCTGTGCTCGACATACTGCCTGCCTTGTCCTGGGGGTGCCGTCCGGTCGATTCGAGCGGAGGGAAACGGGAAACCTGCACGTAGACGAGCTGTAAGGGCTACGGTTGGAGTGACGCGATCGGGTGGGTGCTCTGCCTCACCGAAGCACCGGCGAGGCCGTGGTACGGATCTCGATAACCCTCCGGAGCGGTCCGGTGTGGTGTGCTCTGAGTCCAGAGTCTATCTCGCGACCAGAAATGAAGCACAAAGAATGCCGAGATCTCCCCGAACGTGGCTCCCAGCTGTTAGTCTTGCCTTATCACCAGCCAATCCCGGACCTTGACGCCCCCTCAATTCGGTCCGCCCCTCCGGGTGGCCGGCCCCGAGCCCCCGTCACTCGGCCGACTACCTGTCACCACACCCCTCTCGCTTGCTGCTGCTCG
>NZ_JAVRHI010000444.1:0-28949 GCF_034105845.1 Streptomyces sp. CRN 30
TCGTTCGCGCCGGGGGTTCCGGTCGGCCCGGCACCTTCGTTCGCGCCGCGGGTTCCGGTCGGCCCGGCACTCCCGGCCGCGCCGCGGGCTCCGGTCGGTCCGGCACCCCCGGTCGGCCCGGCGTCCTGTGGCCCGGAGCCCCCGGGTGGACGCGGGCCGGAGCCGGGCCCCGGCCCGGTGCCGGATCCCGTACCCGCCGCGGCGCGCTCGTGTTCTGTCATGCGTCCATGGTGGCGGGCGCGGCACCGCCACGGCAGTCGGTACGACCCTGGTCGGACCCTGATATCGGCCCTGAGGCGAGACGGGGGAGGTGTTCGACGACACGCCGCCCCGAAGATCAGGGGAGTCTCCGGGGTACACCCTGATGCTCTGGCCGTACGGCCGTGTGACCATCGTTGGCATGCCGGAAGCCGCAGCAGCGCCAGCCACCCCCGTCGGGGAGCCGCGGCCGCCGCGCAAGCTCTACCGCAGCAGCGACGGACGCTGGCTGGGTGGGGTGGCGCGGGGGCTCGCAGGCCACCTCGGGCTGCCCGTCATCTGGGTGCGGCTGGTCTTCGTCGGCCTGTTCATGGCCGACGGACTCGGCGCGCTGCTGTACGCGGCCTTCTGGTTCTTCGTACCGCTCGGCGTCGGCGGCGTCGACGCGCAGAGGCCGCCGTCCCTCGTCGCCACCGAGACCTCCCCCGACGGCCGCCGCAGACTCGTCGCCCGCAAGCCGGACAAGGGGCAGATAGTCGCCCTTCTCCTCATGGTCGTCGTGGCCATGGTCTTCGTGGGCAACGTCAACCTGGGCGGCGGCGCCAAGGCCTACCTCTGGCCGACCGTCCTCGTCGGCGCGGGCGTCGCCCTCGTCTGGCGCCAGGCCGACAACGCCCGCAGGGCCCGCTGGGCCGAGGCCGGCCGCCGCCGGCGCACCGTCACACTGCTCCGCGCCGTGGCCGGTGTGCTGCTGGTGACGGCCGGAGTCTCCGGCATCTTCGTGCTCCAGGGCTCCGCCGCCCACCTCGGCTCCGTCCTCCAGGCGGCCCTCGCGGTCCTCGTCGGGATAACGCTGCTCGCCGGGCCCTATCTGGTGCGTATGACGCAGGACCTCTCCGAGGAACGGCTGATGCGTATCCGCGCGCAGGAGCGCGCCGAGGTCGCCGCCCACGTGCACGACTCCGTGCTGCACACCCTCACCCTGATCCAGCGCAACGCCGAACAGCCGGGCGAGGTGCGGCGCCTGGCCCGCGCCCAGGAGCGCGACCTGCGCGCCTGGCTCTACCGGCCCGAGGGCAACGGCAAGGACGAGGACGACGAACCCACCACCCTCGCCGAGGCGGTGAAGCGCAACGCCGCCGAGATCGAGGACAAGCACGGCGTTCCCATAGAGGTCGTCGTCGTGGGCGACTGCCCGCTCGACGAGCGCACGGGGGCACAGATGCAGGCCGCGCGCGAAGCGATGGTCAACGCCGCCAAGTACGGTGGCGAGGGCGGCGCCGTACAGGTCTTCGCCGAAGTCGAGGGCAGGACGGTCTTCGTGTCCGTCCGGGACCGCGGCCCCGGCTTCGACCTCGATTCCATACCCGCCGACCGTATGGGTGTCAGAGAATCGATCATCGGCCGCATGGAGCGCAACGGCGGCACGGCGCGGCTGCGCGCGGTGCCCGGCGGCGGCACGGAGGTCGAGCTGGAGATGGAGAGGGCGGAGAAGACGTCATGAACGACCCGACCGAGGCGAACGGAACGGCCGGAGCGGCCGAGCGGCACGTACGCGTGGTCCTCGTCGACGACCACCGGATGTTCCGCACGGGCGTGCAGGCAGAGATCGGCCAGACCGAGACGACCGGCGTCGAGGTCGTGGGCGAGGCCGCCGACGTCGACCAGGCGGTCACGGTCATCACCGCGACCCGCCCCGAAGTCGTCCTGCTCGACGTGCACCTGCCCGGCGGCGGCGGGGTGGAAGTGCTGCGCCGGTGCGCTCCGTTGATGGGCGACGCCGAGCAGCCCGTCCGCTTCCTCGCCCTGTCCGTGTCGGACGCGGCGGAGGACGTGATCGGCGTGATCCGCGGCGGCGCCCGGGGCTACGTCACCAAGACGATCACCGGCACCGACCTGGTCGACTCCGTCTTCCGGGTCCAGGAGGGCGACGCCGTCTTCTCGCCCCGGCTGGCCGGCTTCGTCCTCGACGCGTTCGCCTCCACCGACGCGCCGCCGGTCGACGAGGACCTCGACCGCCTCACCCAGCGCGAGCGCGAGGTCCTGCGCCTGATCGCCCGCGGCTACGCGTACAAGGAGATCGCCAAGCAGCTGTACATCTCCGTCAAGACGGTCGAGTCCCATGTCTCGGCGGTACTGCGCAAACTCCAGCTGTCCAACCGGCACGAGCTGACGCGCTGGGCGACGGCACGCCGGCTGGTCTGACCCGGACGGTCGCCTCACCGCACGCGTCCGGTCGGCCTCACACCACGCGCGTGGTGCGCCCGCTGCCCTGTACGGGACCGCCGCCGGTCGGCGGCCCGGCGGCGGTCCCGTACAGGGGGACGGTTCCGCCGCCGGGCCCTTTCTGGCGGTGGTGCCGACTGCCGCCCCTGGGCCGGGCGGCGGTGGGGAGCCGGACACCTGTCGCAGGACGTTAGACCCGCCCGCGCCGGGTGGGCGAGGACTTGCCCGGAACTGGAAGGAGACGGGCGTCGAGTGACCGTACGTGACTGTGATCCCCTAGCGGGAACGGTTCCTTGACGCAGAGTGATGACCGAAGTGCGGGAACGGCGACCGCGCGGAGCGGCCAGGTGTTACGGGACGTAAGGGACGGACCGGTGTCGGACGGCGTTCACGGGATGATTAGGCTCCGGCCCCATGGACGTACTCATCCACCTCTTCGTCGGCCTGCACATCATCGGTATCGCGGCGCTGCTCGGCGGCTTCCTCACCCAGATGAAGGCGATGGGCCAGGGCACCGCCCGCTTCGGACCGTCGATGCTGCACGGCGCGCTGACCATGCTGGTCACAGGGGTGATCCTGGTCGGTCTGCACCAGGCCCAGGGGCACTCCGTCGACAACATCAAGATCGGCGTGAAGCTCGCCGTGCTGATCGTGATCCTCGGGCTCGTCTATGTGAAGCGGGACGAGGAGAAGGTGGAGAAGGGACTGTTCGGCGCGGTGGGGCTGCTCACCGTGGTGAACATCTTCATCGCGGTCCTGTGGACCTGAGCGCGTCCCGGGCGGAGAGGACCGCGCCGGCGGCCACCGCCAGCCACGCGGCCACCGCGATCCACAGCATCACCTGACCGGGCCCCTTCAGCCACGGTTCCTCGACGGCGGCGGCGACGGACAGCGTCGCCGCCGCCGTCATGCCGAGCGGGAACACCGTCGACCAGCGGCGTACGTCGTAGCGCGGGCGCGGCCGGAGCACCTCGGCGATCAGGAGGACGACGTACCAGGCGATGTCGAGGACGAGGAGGGCCACGGTGGCGGTGTGCAGGACGTCGTGGTCGTCCCGGTTCCACAGGTAGCGGCCCGCACCCTCGGCGGCGAGCAGCTTCGACCCGGCGAGTGCCGAGATGGCGAGCGCGCCGCCCGCCACCCAGTGGTCGCCGGGGCCCCGCGTCACCTGACGCCAGTCGAAGCGGAACAGGGCGGCGGCGTAGAGCACCAGGCCGAGCCAGAACGGCACGAGTGAGGCGTGCGCGAGCCAGGCCGTCGAGGTGGCGGCGGCGAGCGTGGCGCCGAGGACGGCCAGTCCCTGGGTGGCCACGCAGCCGAGGAAGACCGCCCCGGGCATGGACGGCCCCCAGTGCCGGACCACCAGGACGATCAGCCCTGGCCACAGCACCGTCGCCAGCGCCAGCAGCACCGCCGCCACGGCCTGCCAGCCGAGCAGGGAGATACGGGTGCCGAGCACCGTCGTCGCGGCGATCGCCGTGAGCGCGCCGGGCGTCGCCGCCTGCGCCACCCACTTCGGCCGCTCGCGCGCCAGCAGCGCCACGAAGTCCAGGGCGAGGCCGAGCCAGGCCACGCAGCCCAGGACCAGCGCGATCCCCGACAGGACGTCGTGTCCGGTCAGGTGCAGGCCGACCGACACGATGCCGGTCGCTATCACGGCGGCCCCGGCGGCCGGCGGGCGCTCCGCCCACCAGGCGCGCAGGGCGGAGGTCCCGGATGACATGGAGCGATGCTAAGGAGCGAAACCCCTCAAGCCGGGCGCACCACGCTGTAGATCGACGACTCGCCGTCGTAGTAGACGGACTCCTCGCGGACGTAGGCGCCCGGTTTCGGCGCGTGGATCATCATGCCGTTGCCGATGTAGATCCCGACGTGGGAGATGTCGTCGTAGAAGAAGACCAGGTCACCGGGTTGGGCGGCGGAGATCGACACGGTGGTTCCGGCGTTGACCTGGTCGTAGGTGGTGCGGGGCAGGGAGACGCCCGCGTCCTTCCAGGCGGCCTGGGTGAGGCCGGAGCAGTCGTAGGAGTCGGGGCCGGTGGCGCCCCAGACGTACGGCTTGCCGATCTGCGCGCGAGCGAACGCCAGGGCCTTCTCGGCCTTGGTCGCGTACGAGGAATCGGACGACGAGGAGGACGAGGACGACGACGAGGACGACGACCCCGAAGAGGCACTCTCCTGCTCGGCGGCGGCGGCCTTCTCGGCCTCCTCCTGCCGCTTCTGCTCCTCGGCCTGCTGACGCGCCAGTTCCTCGGCCTTGCGCGCGGCCTCCTGCTGCTTCTTCTTCTCGATCGCCGCGAGCCGCGCCTTCTCCTCGGCGGTCAGCTCGGCGAGCATCTGCCGCGCGGAGGAGAGCTTGGACTGGACGGTGGCCTTGGCCGTCTTCAGGTCCTGCTGCGAGTCGGTGAGCGTCCGCAGGCTCTCGGTGGCCTCCTGGCGCTTCTCCATCGTCACGGCCTGCTGCGTGGTGTAGTCGTCGACCGCCTGCTTCTGGCGGCCGGTGAGCCGGTCCATCAGCTGGTTCTGGTCGAAGTAGTCCTGCGGGCTCTCCACGAGCATGAGGGAGGCGGTGTCGGGGACGGAGGCGCCGGTGCGGTACTGGGCGGCGGCGTACGCGCCCAGCTCCTCGCGCGCGTCGTTCAGCTCCTGGGTGCGCTGGGCGACGTCGTCGAGGAGGGAGTCGACGTGCTCGCGCTGCTTGGTGGTCTGTTCCTTGGCCGCGTTGTACTTCTCGGTGGCCGACCCGGCCTGCCGGTAGAGGTCGTCGACCTTCTTCTGGACCTCTTCGAGGCTCGGCCGGTCGTCGGAGGGTGCGGCGGTGGCCGTCTGGGAGAGCAGGGCCACGGAGGTGAGGGCGGCTGTGGCGAGGACGGGGGTCCGGATGCCTGCCACGCGCGTGCCGGCGGGACGCGACTTGCGGTGCGACGCCAAGGGAGGCGACTCCTTCCGTGCTCCGCCTACCGGGTCAGCGGTGGGGGTACTCCCGGGCCGTTCAGGTTCGGGGGAGGGTTCGGGCGGTGTGCGCTGCGGTGCGGTGCGCGGAAGGTGTGCCCTACGGAACAGCCGCTGGCGGCTGTGGCCCGATTCACCCCATGTCTCGGTGGGTCCCCGGCTCCGGGTGCCGCGCGGGCACGCCGGATTGAGCGGAGGCCGCGCGGCCCGGCGACGTTCGCCGGTGGGGGTCGTGCGGCCTGCCCGCACCGTAGCCAACTCGTGTGGTCCCTGTGAAGGTTGAAGGGTGATATGCCCGATACATTTTCGTGACCTGAGGCATGCGGTTCACGCTCGGTGATACGTGGTGACGGAAGCGTGGCGGCCGCACCGATACCGGGCGGGTTTTCGAGGGGGCGTCCGGTTGTCGGTGGGGCGCCCTAGACTCGTAGAGCGATGAGCAGCCTCTTTGACGACAGCTTCCTGGCGAACCTCCAGGCCCCCCGCGGCCACGAGGAGGAACCCCCGCCGCCGCCCGAGGACGATCATGCGCCGGAGCCCATTCCGGACGATCTGTTCGCCGGGAAGTTCGACGCGCCCCCGGACCGGGACACCCACTACCGGGACGGCGCCCCACGCCCGGTGCTGGACCCCGCCGCGCTCCTGGACGGGCTCAACGACAACCAGCGCGCCGCCGTCGTGCACGCCGGTTCGCCGCTGCTCATCGTGGCCGGTGCCGGTTCCGGCAAGACCCGGGTGCTCACCCACCGCATCGCCCACCTGCTCGCGGCCCGCGGCGCCCACCCCGGCCAGATCCTCGCGATCACCTTCACCAACAAGGCCGCGGGCGAGATGAAGGAGCGCGTCGAGCAGCTCGTCGGCCCCCGCGCGGGCGCCATGTGGGTCATGACCTTCCACAGCGCGTGCGTGCGCATCCTGCGCCGCGAGAGCAAGAAGCTCGGCTTCACGTCGTCCTTCTCGATCTACGACGCCGCCGACTCCAAGCGCCTGATGGCCCTGGTCTGCCGCGACCTGGACCTCGACCCCAAGCGCTACCCGCCGAAGTCCTTCAGCGCCAAGATCAGCAATCTGAAGAACGAGCTGATCGACGAGGAGGACTTCGCCGCACGGGCGAGCGATGGTTTCGAGAAGACCCTCGCCCAGGCGTACGCGATGTACCAGGCGCGGCTGCGCGAGGCCAACGCCCTCGACTTCGACGACCTGATCATGACGACGGTCAACCTGCTGCGCGCCTTCCCGGACGTCGCCGAGCACTACCGCCGCCGCTTCCGGCACGTCCTGGTCGACGAGTACCAGGACACCAACCACGCGCAGTACGCCCTGGTGCGCGAGCTGGTCGGCCCCTCCGGCGAGGGCGAGGAGCCGGCCGAGCTGTGCGTCGTGGGCGACGCCGACCAGTCGATCTACGCCTTCCGCGGCGCGACCATCCGCAACATCCTCCAGTTCGAGGAGGACTACCCGGACGCGACCACGATCCTGCTGGAGCAGAACTACCGCTCCACCCAGACCATCCTCAGCGCCGCCAACGCGGTCATCGAGCGCAACGAGTCCCGCCGCCCCAAGAACCTGTGGACCAACCAGGGCTCGGGCGCGCAGATCACCGGGTACGTCGCGGACACCGAGCACGACGAGGCGCAGTTCGTCGCCGACGAGATAGACCGCCTCACGGACGCGGGCCGGGCCAAGGCCGGCGACGTCGCCGTCTTCTACCGCACCAACGCCCAGTCCCGTGTCTTCGAAGAGGTCTTCATCCGCACCGGCCTGCCCTACAAGGTCGTCGGCGGCGTCCGCTTCTACGAGCGCAAGGAGGTCCGGGACGTCCTGGCCTACCTGCGCGTCCTCGCCAACCCCGAGGACTCGGTGCCGCTGCGCCGCATCCTCAACGTTCCCAAGCGCGGCATCGGCGACCGCGCCGAGGCGATGATCGACGCCCTCGCCCAGCGTGAGCGGATCAGCTTCCCGCAGGCGCTGCGGCGCGTGGACGAGGCGTACGGCATGGCCGCGCGCTCCGCCAACGCCGTCAAGCGCTTCAACACGCTGATGGAGGACCTCCGTACGGTCGTCGAGTCCGGCGCCGGACCGGCCACCGTGCTGGAGGCCATCCTGGAACGGACGGGATACCTCGCCGAGCTGCAGGCGTCCACCGACCCGCAGGACGAGACCCGCATCGAGAACCTCCAGGAACTCGCCGCCGTCGCCCTGGAGTTCGAGCAGGAGTCCGGCGAGGGTGAGGAGCCCGTGGGGCTCGCCGACTTCCTGGAGCGGGTCGCGCTGGTCGCCGACTCCGACCAGATCCCCGACGAGGAGGACGGCGACGGTGTCGTCACGCTGATGACGCTGCACACCGCCAAAGGCCTGGAGTTCCCGGTCGTCTTCCTCACCGGCATGGAGGACGGCGTCTTCCCGCACATGCGCGCCCTCGGCCAGACCAAGGAGCTGGAGGAGGAGCGGCGGCTCGCCTACGTCGGCATCACGCGTGCGCGCGAGCGGCTGTACCTGACCCGGTCCACGCTGCGCAGCGCCTGGGGCCAGCCGTCGTACAACCCGCCCTCCCGCTTCCTGGAGGAGATCCCCGGGACACACGTGGAGTGGAAGCGGACCGGAGCGAGCGCGTCCGCCTCGTCCGCCGGACCGGTCTCCGGGGTGGCGTCGTCCCTGTCGTCGTCCCGGTCGCGGTCGTCGGCGGCCGGCGGATCCGGCTTCGCCACGCGCCGGACCGGTGAGCAGCCGGCGGTGTCGCTGGCGGTCGGCGACCGGGTCACGCACGACCAGTTCGGCCTCGGGACCGTGGTCGCGGTGAAGGGCACCGGAGGCAACGCGGAGGCGACGATCGACTTCGGCGACACCAAGCCGAAGCGGCTGCTGCTGCGGTACGCGCCGGTGGAGAAGCTCTGACGGAACGCCGTCGTCAGGGTGCGCCCCACTGGGACAGCACGGGGCGCACCCCGCAGAACGGTTACGTCGGGTCGAGATCGTGGCTGCGGAGCCACGCCAGCGGGTCGATCGCCGAGCCGCCGGCGGGCCGCACCTCGAAGTGCAGGTGCGGGCCGGTCGAGTTGCCGGTGTTGCCGGAGTACGCGATGGCGTCGCCGGCCTTGACGGTCGTACCGGAGGGAACCTGGTAACTGGAGAGGTGGCAGTACCACGTCTCCGTGCCGTCCTTCGCCGTCACGATCATCATGTTTCCGTACGAGCTGTTGAACTGCGTGCGGACCGTGCCGTCGGTCGCGGCCATCACCGTCGTGCCGTACGAGACGGGGAAGTCGATGCCGGAGTGGACCGACATCCAGTTGATGCCGCCCTGGCCGTAGTAGGCGCTGAGTCCGTGCTGCGCGACGGGGAGCGCGAACTTCGGGCGCAGCCGCTCCTGACGGGCCGCCTCCTCCGCCGCGCGCTTCTTCTCCAACGCCTGCTCGGCCTTGAGGTCGATGCGCTCCTGTGTGCGGCTGGCGCGGTCGGCGAAGTCGTCGGCCCCGGCGGAGAGACTGGCGAGCTGGGTGTCGAGGCGGCTGTTGGCGGCGGATGGTTTCACCGCCTGGGTGTCCGACGCCGTGGTGGCGGTCTCCTTGGCGTCCTCGCCGCCGAGGCCGTCGACGGACGCGGCGGCGATACCGGCCACGCCCATCACACAGGCCGACGGTACGGCGATGGTCAGCAACGCGGAACGCTTGGCGGGCTGACGGCGGCGGGATCGGGACGCGCCGCGGGCCGCGGCACGGGAACCGTGGGGAGCCACGTCCGCGGCCGGCGTGATCTCCTCCTGCTCCTCCAGGAGCGGTGCCACGACCGGGAGTTCGCCGGTGGCGGCGAGACCGTCGTCCAGCCGACCCCGCGGGTCCAATGGGTCGTGCGGGCCCAGTAGGTCCTGCGGGTCCAGTGGGTCCTGCCGGTCCAGCGGGTGCTGCTGGTCGTCCGGCCGGGCGTGTTCGTGCTGCGGGGTGGTGTCGTCGGCCGGTGTGCCGTCGACGTTCCACTGAGTGGCGTCGAACGCGCCGGTGTCGAGACCGCCGGTGTCGAAGGGCTGCGTGCCCCAGGCCCACTGCTGGGACCGGCCGTCCGGGTCGCCCGCGGTCGTCTCGGGCTGCAGCCAGGCGGCGCTGTCCCACTGCCCGCTGTCCCACTGTCCGCTCGCGTCGGGCTCACCGGTCTGCGACGGTACGGCCGACAGCGGCTGCTGGACGTCCGCCCAGGCCGCCGTGGCGTAGGCGCCGGTGTCGTACGCCGCATGGTGCTGGGCCGCGTAGACGTCGTAGTGCAGGGCCTGGTGGGCGCCCGTGTCGACGATCTGGTGGCTGCCCGTGTCCGGCGACGCGTGCCCGCCGGTCCACTGGGTGGTGTCGTACGTACCCGTGGTCCCGTAGGCGTCCGTGGGGTCGTAGGTGCCGGCCATGTCGTACGAGCCGGTAGCGGTGTCGTAGGCGGCCGCGGCGGTGTCGTAGCTCCCGGTGTGCTGCCCGGGGAGGTTCCCGTAGAGGGGGTCCGCCGTGGGGAAACCGGTGGTGTCGTAGCCGTTGTAGGTGGTGAGGTCGCCGTACTGGGCTTCCTGGGTGCCGTACGGCGCGTAGTGCGCCGAGGCGGCTTCGGAAGCCGCGGCCGGGGTGGTCGTGGTCCCCGACGGGTGACGGTCGTTCACCAACTTCTCTTTCGCCTCGACAACAGGGGCTGCCAGAGCAGTGCGGCGACTGTACCCGGCGGTACGCGGGCACGACAATCTTCGTCAGGTTTCACGCGCGCAGGAAAGGGGCAATCGGCCGTGATTCGGCGGACTGCGGGCGCGGGTTTGGCTTTGTGTTCGACAGGTGTTCGATGGAATCGCCGTGATGCGGAAGCTGTCCTGCGGCCATCGCCGTGCTGTCAGTGACCTTTCGGACGACTCTCAGGCGACTGTGAGCCCGGAGGGGCCGGTGGGATCGGTGGGGCCGGTCGGGTTATCGGTTTCAGCCTCCGACTGTGCGCTGATATGAGTCGAATCGAGGGCCTGCCGTATCCCGGTGGCCACGGCCGGGTGAACCGGCAGGGCCAGATGGCCTATCCCGCTGACGCGCACGTTCCGCGTCCGCAGGTCCGGGTGGTCCAGCCGGGCCGTCTCCAACGGGATCATCAACGGGTCCAGGTCGCTCCAGAAGCTGACGAACCGCGTACGGCACCCGGGAGCGGGACGGGCCAGTTCCTCGATCACCGGTGAGCCGGGGCGCATCTGGCGCACGATGGGGTGCGCGTTGGCCAGGGGCGCTACGCGCGTACCCGCGTGCGGGGTGCCGAGGGTCACGAGCATCCGGACGCGGCGGTCGCCGCCGAGGCACTGCGCGTAATAACGGGCGATCAGCCCGCCGAGGCTGTGCCCGACGATGTCGACCTGCTCCTGGCCGGTACGCTCGCAGATCTCCTCGAGGTGCCGGCCCAGCAGCTCCGCCGCGGCCGGGATGTCGCAGGTGAGCGGCGAGTAGTTGAGCGACTCGACCTGCTGCCTGCCGTGCTGCGCCAGGCTCCGGCGCAGCAGCACGAACACCGACCGGTTGTCGATGAAACCGTGCAGGAGGACGACCGGGGGACGGTTCTTCGCCTGGGTGGGCAGGCGGGGGGTGGGGGGAGCAACCTCCGTGCCGTCGGCGGTGATGTCCTCGGCGGTGATGTCTTCGCCGATGGGGGGTCGTGGTCCTGATGAGGGCGGGGGTGTCCGGACGCCCCGGCGCTCCTGGATGATTCCGGAGGGATAGAGGAGGACGTGCCCCGCCAGGATGGCGATCTCCAGGGCTGTGGCCTTCAGCAGGCCCACGGAGAGACCCGCGGTCCGCACCGGCAGTACCGGTGCGAGCCGCTGGCAGAGCGGACGAAAGGGCTGCACTGCCCAGCTGACCTTCATGGCCGACCTCCCGTCGGCACGCGGAAGAACGCCTCTTTCCCCCGTGTGCCCTCATGGAGAGCCGTGACACGGGTGCCGGGCGGTGCAAACGGTGCGCGAGGGGTCGTTACGGCCAGGTGTGGACCCGACTTCTTGCCGACTGTCCCGGGGTGATTACTCCAAGTGATGCCCTGTGTGGTACGCGTGCCCTGGATGCCCCGCTGAGGTGTCCCGCTTGCCGTGGGTGATGCGCCTCGTTGCGCTCGCCGGCGCCTGCTGCGCGTCGATGTGCCCCGTGTGCCGTGCTTGCCCAGTGCGTCCGTGGTGGCCGCGGCTCTTCCGTGCGCGCGCTCCCGCTGTTGGTCGAAACGCTGCGCGATCAACATGTCCTTCTGTGTGATTTCCCCCTCGGTGTCCGCCGTGAAACTGCCGGTTGCGGGATGCTGGAGATAACGTTCGTTCACTTCTCCGGGTGGCTCGGTGTGAGGGTCCTCCCGCGGGTAAGTGCCGGTAAGCGCCGGTTCGAACGGGTGCAGTGCTGGGTGCAGTGCTTCGGTGCAGTGCTTCTTGGAGGCAGAGATGGGTGTGGCAGCCGGTCCGATCCGCGTGGTGGTGGCCAAGCCGGGGCTCGACGGTCACGATCGCGGGGCCAAGGTGATCGCGCGGGCGCTGCGCGACGCCGGTATGGAAGTGATCTACACCGGGCTCCACCAGACCCCTGAGCAGGTCGTCGACACCGCGATCCAGGAGGACGCCGACGCGATCGGGCTGTCCATCCTCTCCGGCGCGCACAACACGCTCTTCGCCGCCGTCATCGACCTCCTCAAGGACCGTGACGCGGAGGACATCCTCGTCTTCGGGGGCGGGATCATTCCGGAGGCCGACATTCCGCTCCTCAAGGAGAAGGGCGTCGCGGAGATCTTCACCCCCGGAGCGACGACGACGTCGATCGTGGAGTGGGTGCGGGAGAACGTGCGGCAGCCGGCGGGGGCGTGAGCCGACGTACGTCTCCGACCGGGCGCCGCCCCTCAGTCGGCCGATGACCCCGTAGCCTGCCCCGTGCCGCCGGTCAGCTCCTCCGTCATCGCGGCGCGCAGGCGCAACGTGCTGACCAGGCGCTGGAAGGCCTCCGCCCAGTACCCGCCGGCTCCGGGGGAGGCGTCCTCCGGCTCGTCCGGTATCGCCAGCAGTCCCTCGAAGCGGCTCGCCTCGGCCGGATCGAGGCACCGCTCCGCGAGACCCATCACCCCGCTGAAGCTCCACGGGTAGTTGCCGGCGTCCCGCGCGATGTCGAGGGCGTCCACCACCGCCCGTCCGAGCGGCGCGGACCAGGGGACCGCGCACATGCCGAGGAGCTGGAACGCCTCGGACAGTCCGTGCGTGGCGATGAAACCCGCCACCCAGTCGGCCCGTTCACCGGAGCCGAGGACGCCGAGCAGCTTGGCCCGCTCGGCGAGGGACACGGCTCCCGGACCGCCGGCCTCGGGTGCCGTGGGCGTTCCGAGCAGCGCCCGCGCCCATCCGCCGTCCCGCTGGCGCACGGCCGCCCGGCACCACGCCGCGTGCACCTCGCCCTGCCAGTCGTCCGCCACGGGCAACTCCACGATCTCCTGCGGTGACCGGCCCCCCAGCCGCTTCGTCCACACCGCGAGCGGTGCGGCCTCCAGCAACTGGCCCAGCCACCACGACCGTTCCCCCCGTCCCGTGGGCGGTTTGGGGACGACACCGTCGCGCTCCATCGCCGCGTCGCACTCGTGGGGTGCCTCCACGACGATCGCCGGGACGGGGCGTGTCCGGTCGACGGACACGCAGGTCACGGCGCGTGCCGCCATCCGTCCGGCAAGGGCCGAACCCGGCAGCGCCGACAGCAGCTCCGCCGCCGTCGCCCGGACGTTGCGGCTGCGGTCGGCGAGCGCCTGCTCCAGGAACGGCTCGTCGTCGGGACCCACGCCCGTACGGAGGGAGTCGAGGAACATCAGACGGTCCTCCGCCCGCTCCGTCGCCCAGGTCGCGGCGAGCAGCTCGCGGGCCCGTCCCGGCGTGCGGGCGCGCAAGGACGCGAGGAGCGCGACGCGCTCGGCGAACAGGCCCTCCTCCCAGAGCAGGCGCACCCGTTCCCCGTCGTCGGGGCCCGGCAGCGCGGCCTCCCCGCCCGGCGCCGCGCGCAGCGCGAACCGCCAGTCCGGGTTCAGCCGGGCCAGCCACAGCGCGCGGGGTCCGGCGAACGCCAGCGCCGCCGGACGCAGGTCGGTCCGGCCGCGCGCGGCGTCCAGCAGGGCGGGGAGCGCCTCCGGGGGAGCCGCGTAGTCATGCGCGTTGGCCACGGCCAGCCACTGGGGGAGCAGCTCCATCAGGTCCGGCGCCGTGCCCCGGCGGCCTCCGCCGCCCGCGCCGGGGCGGTCAGCGAGCAGCAGGGCGAGCCGGCGGGCGGCGGCAACGGGGAGGGGCGGACGGTGGTCGTCGGCAGCCGGTGCCGGGTGCGGCGCCGACCTCGCGGGGCGCAGGGACGCCCTGCGGCGCACGGTCTCCATGGCCGCCGCGTCGAGCAGCGCCGTCACGGCGTGCGGTCCGGCCGTGCTGCCCGGAGGCGTACGCCGGTCCGTGCCGAGGAGGGCCGCGGTGACCAGTTCCTCCCAGACCGGAGTCGCGGGCGTCGCGGCAGCGGGCGTCGCGGCAGCGAGCGAGGCAGCAGTGAGCGACGCGGCAGTGGGTGTCCTGGTCATACGGGTCCTTCCCAGGAGCTCGGGGTGGAAGTGCTCGGGGCGGAGGTGCTCGGGGCGGAGATGCTGGGAGTGGAGGGTCGTCGCGTCAGCACAGCGCCACCGCGGGGCCGGGGTCCGTCGGCCATGCCGTCAGGGGCGTGAAGCCCCGGTGGCCGAACTCACCGAAGACCCTGACGGGCGTACCGCCGGAGAGCGCGACCAGGCGCCACAGGCCCGGACGGCCGAGGAACGCGGAGGTGAGCGGCAGGGCCGTGTCACCGTCGGCGTCCGCGAGTTGCCAGCCGTCACCGTCCGGAACGGGTATGACCCGGTCCAGCGTCACCGGTACGGAGTCCAGCCAGGGGTCGTCGCGGAGGGCGTCGCCGTAGTGCGCGGTCGCCGCCCCCGTACTCACCCCGGCCGGACGCATCTCCGTCGCGGCGGGTGGGGTGAGCCGTTCGCCCAGGGCCGCCCGGTACTGGACGGCTCCCGGATAAGGGGACACCTCCGCCTCCAAGGCCAGGCCCACCGGCAGCGCCAGTTCGGGGGCCCGCCCGGCGGCGCCGTAGGACAGGAGCAGGGCGGTGTGGCCGGTCCCGGCGCCGTACAGCCAGAGACGACGGGTCGTCAGCCGGGCGTCCGCCGTGTCGTACTGGGCGAGGACCAGCCACCGGTCGCGGACGGCCGGGCCGTCCGCCGAGGCCGACAGCCCCACCCTTGAACGGACCGTCGCCGCCAGCCCCTCCGGCAGCTGCTCGCGGCGCAGCCAGCCCTGGTCGAGGAGGTGGAGCAGCGCGCACTCCTCCAGCAGCCGCACCGGCCAGCCGGCCCCGGACGACGGGACGGACCCCAACTCACGCACCCGGGCGGCGAGCCCGGGTGCCTGGGCGTCGACCATGCGGGCCGCCGTCTCCTCCCACAGCTCGTACCCCGTCGTCTCCGCGCCGGCCAGCCCGCCCCGCAGCAGGTCCGCCAGGCGCTGCTCCAGCTCCGCGGCGCCCGCGGTGATCCGCTCGGCGCGGCGCTCCGCCCTGCGCCGCGCCGCCTCGGGATCGGCGGCCTCGGAACCGGGCCCCGGACCGGAGTCCGCGGAGGCTGGCTGGCGCCTGCGGTCCTCGCGGCCGCGGCGCGTCGCCAGCCACTGCTCCGCCCAGCCGGGTTCCGCGGTCGCCGGCACCGCGCCGTTCCCGCCCGACCAGAGCAGGAGCAGGCCGAGCGCGTGCTTGCACGGGAACTTGCGGCTCGGACAACTGCACGTGTACGCGGGTCCGGCGGCACCCGCGAGATCGACGACCGTCTGGTACGGCTTGCTGCCGCTGCCCTTGCACAGCCCCCACACCGCACCCGGCGCCCCCTCGCCGGAGCAGCCCGCCTCGGACCACGGCACGGCGACCGCCAGTCTGCTCCCCGCCTTGCGTGACGCGGCGTCAGGCGCCAGTGCCAGTACCTGCTCCGCCGTCCAGCGCTCCCCCTGCTGAGTCATGTCCCCGAAGGTAGGCCGACCCACTGACAATGCCCTCCCGGTCGGACGGATGCCGAGCGTTTCAGCAGGTCAGGGCGATTGTCAGTGGGGTGGTGCACCGTTGGTGTCAGATCCGAACCGGCCGAGCTGGAGGGGGACTTCAACCATGCCTGTGTCCGCAGAACCGACATCCGTCGACCCGAGCCGGAACGGGGCCGCGCCCGCCGACGGGGGAGAGGCGTTGCGGCCGCACGCCGAGGACGCGTTCGCCGGCGAGCTCGCGGCGCTGGCCGCGCGGGACGACCGCCCGCGACCGGCCCGGTGGAGACTGTCGCCGTGGGCCGTCGCGACGTACCTGCTCGGCGGCACGCTGCCGGACGGCACGGTGATCACACCGAAGTACGTGGGCCCGCGCCGGATCGTCGAGGTCGCCGTCACCACGCTGGCCACCGACCGCGCCCTGCTCCTGCTGGGCGTGCCCGGGACCGCGAAGACCTGGGTGTCCGAGCATCTGGCGGCCGCGGTCAGCGGCGACTCGACGCTGCTGGTCCAGGGCACGGCCGGCACCCCCGAGGAGGCCATCCGCTACGGCTGGAACTACGCCCGGCTGCTCGCCGAGGGCCCCAGCCGCAAAGCCCTGGTGCCCAGCCCGGTCATGCGGGCGATGTCCGAGGGGACGACCGCCCGGGTCGAGGAGCTGACCCGCATCCCGGCCGACGTGCAGGACACGCTCATCACCATCCTGTCCGAGAAGACCCTGCCGATCCCGGAGCTGGGCCAGGAGGTGCAGGCGGTCCGCGGCTTCAACCTGATCGCCACGGCCAACGACCGCGACCGCGGCGTCAACGACCTGTCCAGCGCGCTGCGCCGCCGCTTCAACACCGTGGTGCTGCCGCTGCCGGAGAGCGCCGAGGCCGAGGTCGACATCGTCTCGCGCCGCGTCGACCAGATCGGCCGCTCCCTCGACCTGCCCGCCGTCCCCGACGGCATCGACGAGATCCGCCGCGTCGTGACCGTCTTCCGGGAGCTGCGCGACGGCGTGACCGCCGACGGCCGTACCAAGCTGAAGTCGCCCAGCGGCACCCTTTCGACGGCCGAGGCCATCTCCGTCGTCACCGGGGGACTGGCGCTGGCCGCGCACTTCGGCGACGGCGTGCTCCGCTCCGGCGACGTCGCCGCCGGGATTCTCGGCGCCGTCGTCCGCGACCCGGCGGCCGACCGGGTCGTCTGGCAGGAGTACCTGGAGACGGTCGTGCGCGAGCGGGACGGCTGGAAGGACTTCTACCGGGCCTGCCGCGAGGTGAGCGCATGACCGTCCACGGGGCCGAGGGCCCGGCCGGAGGTGCGGGCGGGCGTGACGACGACACGACCTGGTCGTTCGAGGGGAGGAAAGGGCGTGGCGAGCACTGACGGGACCGCGCGAACGACGTCCGGGCCGCTGCTGCTGGGCGTACGTCATCACGGGCCGGGATCGGCCCGCGCGGTCGGGGCGGCACTGACCGCCGCACGGCCGGCGGTCGTGCTGATCGAGGGGCCGCCCGAGGCCGACGCGCTGGTTCCGCTGGCCGCGCACGAGGAGATGCGGCCCCCGGTCGCCCTCCTCGCCCACGCCGTGGACGAACCCGGCCGCTCGGCGTTCTGGCCGCTGGCCGAGTTCTCCCCGGAATGGGTCGCTCTGCGCTGGGCCCTGGACCACGGCGTACCGGTCCGCTTCTTCGACCTGCCGGCCACGCACACGCTGGCCTGGCAGGGACAGAAGCAAGAACGGGAGGAGCAGCAGCAGGAGCGGGAAGAAGAGGGAGATCCGGGCCGCGTTCCCGAGGGCGCGTCGGCCGTGCGGGGAGATCCGCTCGCCGCGCTCGCCGACGCCGCCGGGTACGACGACCCGGAGCGCTGGTGGGAGGACGTCGTCGAGCACCGCGGCGCGGGACAGGGCGACCCGCTCGCCCCTTTCACCGCCCTGGAGGAGGCGATGACGGCGCTGCGGGAGGACGAGGGGAGCGCGGGGGGCGCGGAGAGCGAGGATGAAGGGGGCGGGGCGAACGGCGCTCCTGACCGGGACCCGCTGCGTGAGGCGTACATGCGGCTCCAGGTGCGCGCCGCGCAGCGCGAGTTCCCCGACGGTGTGGCCGTCGTCTGCGGTGCCTGGCACGTCCCGGCGCTGCGCCGGAAGACCACCGTCGCCGCCGACCGGGCCCTGCTGAAGGGCCTGCCCAAGATCAAGGTCGATCTGACGTGGGTGCCGTGGACGCACCGCAGGCTCTCCCGCAGCAGCGGGTACGGCGCGGGCATCGACTCACCCGGCTGGTACGGGCACCTGTTCGGCGCGCCGGACCGGCCCGTCGAGCGGTGGCTGACCAAGGTCGCGGGTCTGCTGCGGGACGAGGACCGGACCGTGTCCTCCGCGCACGTCATCGAGGCGGTGCGGCTGGCGGAGACGCTCGCCGTGATGCGCGGACGTCCGCTGCCCGGGTTGAGCGAGACGACCGACGCCGTCCGCGCGGTCATGTGCGAGGGCTCGGACGTGCCGCTGGCGCTGGTGCACGACCGGCTCGTCGTCGGGGACGTGCTGGGGGAGGTCCCCGAGGCGGCACCGGCGGTCCCGCTCCAACGGGACCTGGCACGGATCCAGCGCCGTCTGCGGCTCAAGCCCGACGCGCTGGAGCGCGAACTGGAACTGGACCTGCGCAAGGACAACGACGCCGAGCGCAGCAGGCTCCTGCACCGGCTGCGGCTGCTCGGCATCGACTGGGGGGAACCGTCGGCGTCACGGGCCGGTACGGGCACGTTCCGGGAGACGTGGCGGCTGCGCTGGGAACCCGAGCTGTCGGTACGGGTCGCCGAGGCGGGCGTGTGGGGCACCACGGTGCTCGCGGCGGCGACCGCCAAGGCCGAGGCGGACGCCGTCGCCGCGTCCGGCCTCGCGGACGTCACCGGCCTCGCCGAGCGCTGCCTGCTGGCCGAACTGCCCGACGCGCTCCCGGTGGTGATGCGGGTCCTGGCCGACCGGGCGGCGCTCGACACGGACGTCGGCCACCTCGCGCAGGCCCTGCCGGCGCTGGTGCGGTCCCTGCGCTACGGCGACGTCCGCGGCACGGACACCGGCGCGCTCGCCGAGGTCGCCGCGGGCCTCGCCGAGCGGGTCTTCGTCGGTCTGCCCCCGGCGTGCGCCGCGCTGGACGCCGACGGCGCCGAGGAGATGCGGCGCCATGTGGACGCCGTGCACACGGCGGTGGGTCTGCTGGGGGACGATCCCGCCCCGGGCCACGGCGAGCTGCGGGGCCGGTGGCGCAGGGTGCTCGCCGTGCTGTCCGCGCGGGACACCGTTCCCGGGGGCATCCGGGGCCGCGCCGTACGGCTCCTGCTGGACGACGGGGAGCTGCCCGGGGAGGAGGCCGCCCGCCTCATGGGACTGGCGCTCTCGCCGGGGACGCCGCCCGCCGGCGCCGCCGCCTGGATCGAGGGCTTCGTCGGCGGCGGTTCCGGCGGCGGGATGCTGCTCCTCCACGACGAGCGGCTGCTGGGCCTGGTCGACGCCTGGCTGACCGGTGTGCCGGGGGAGGCGTTCACCGACGTACTGCCGCTGCTGCGGCGGACGTTCTCGGCCTACGAACCCGGGGTACGGCGCACCCTCGGCGAACTGCTCCGGCGCGGTCCCGGGGCGCGGGCCGGCGCGGTCGCCGGCGGCAGCGGGGTCCCGGGGTTCGGACCCGAGCCGGACCTCGACCGGGCCGACGCCGTGGAGCCGGTGGTACGGCTGCTGCTGGGACCCGGAGCGGCGATACCGGCCACCGAGCCGGACGGACGACCAGGGCGGCGTACGACGGGCGGAGGCTCCGGCGGAGGCCGGGAGGCACGGGTCACTGATGCGAACGGCCTGGTGGGGGTGGAGAGGTGACCAGCGGACGTGAGGGCGCGGCGGGCTGGGATGCGACGGGCCGGGACACGACGGGCCGGGACACGACGGATGGGGGCATGTCGGTTGGAGACACGATGGTTGGAGACACGACGGGTGGGGGCGACGGCGTGACGACGGGCTCCGTACGACTGCCGGGGCAGCCGCTCGCGCCGGAGCGGCCGGAGCGGCCGGAGCAACCGGAGAGGCCAGAGCGGCCGGAAGGGCGGGAGGGGCCGGAGGCGGAGCGGTTGCGGCGGTGGCGGCTGGTCCTCGGCGGCGGTGCGGCGGACGGCACCGGATGCACGCTCTCCCCGCACGACGCCAGCATGGACGGAGCGCTCACCGCGCTCTACGGGAAGGGGGACAAGCCGCGGACAGGGCGGGACCGTTCGGCCGGGCTCGGGGCCTCGGCGCCCTCCGTGGCGCGCTGGCTCGGGGACATACGGAAATACTTCCCCTCCTCCGTCGTCCAGGTGATGCAGCGCGACGCGATCGACCGGCTCGGTCTCTCCGCGCTCCTGCTGGAACCGGAGATGCTGGAGGCGGTGGAGGCCGACGTGCACCTGGTCGGCACGCTGCTCTCGCTCAACAAGGCGATGCCCGAGACGACGAAGGAGACCGCTCGCGCCGTGGTGCGCAAGGTCGTCGAGGACCTGGAGAAGCGGCTCGCCACCCGTACCCGGGCCACGCTCACCGGCGCCCTCGACCGCAGCGCGCGGATCAGTCGGCCCCGCCACCACGACATCGACTGGAACCGCACGATCGCGGCCAACCTCAAGCACTACCTGCCGGAACACCGCACGATCGTGCCGGAGCGGCTGATCGGCTACGGACGGGCGTCCCGGTCGGTGAAGAAGGAGGTCGTCCTCTGCATCGACCAGTCCGGGTCGATGGCGGCGTCGGTGGTCTACGCGTCGGTGTTCGGGGCGGTGCTGGCGTCCATGCGGTCGATCAGCACCAGGCTCGTCGTGTTCGACACGGCGGTCGTCGACCTCACCGATCAGCTCGACGACCCGGTCGATGTGCTCTTCGGTACGCAGCTCGGCGGCGGTACGGACATCAACCGGGCGCTGGCGTACTGCCAGTCGCAGATCTCCCGGCCCGCGGACACGGTCGTGGTCCTGATCAGCGACCTCTACGAAGGGGGCATACGCGACGAGATGCTGAAGCGGGTGGCGGCGATGAAGGCGTCGGGAGTGCAGTTCGTGACCCTGCTGGCGCTGTCCGACGAAGGGGCGCCCGCCTACGACCGCGAGCACGCGGCGGCGCTCGCCGCGCTGGGCGCACCGGCCTTCGCCTGCACGCCCGACCTGTTCCCGGACGTGATGGCGGCGGCGATCGAGAAGCGGCCGCTGCCCATACCGGCCACCGTGTGAGCACCGTGTGACTACCTGCCGGTAACGAAGGGCTTGCGCGAACTCCGTACTCCCGTGCGAGGATCAGCGCTTGTCGACGGAGCCGCATGCTTCGGTCACCCCTGACGCCCACCTCGTTCCGCTCACGGGAGGCAGTGTCCCTTGTCCTGGCCGGCCGCTCTGCTCGGTGCCGCCCGGCGCGCGGTGCGCCCGGTGGCCGGGCGGTGTGTGCGGCGAGGGGTGCTGTGGGCGGGCGGAGTGTCCGCCGTCCTTTCCTTCCTCTTCTTCCTCGGGCTGTTCTTCGGGCAGTCGGCGGAGGCTGCCGAGGGGGCCGGGGGAGCGGGGGCGACGTCCGCGGCTGTCTCGGCGCCGAAGGCGGTAGTCCAGCCGAAGTCGGTGGTTCAGGAGCCGCATCTGGAACCAGAACCGGCGACGACGCCTACGTCTGCGCCCACGTCGCCTTCGACACCAGTGACGCCGCCTCCGTCCGCTCCGTCGGCCTCGCCGGTTTTGCCGTCCGAGTCGCCCGGTCAGAGACCGGAACAGCAGCCCCAGGACCAGGACCAGGACCAGGACCAGGGACAGTCATCCGTCGTCCTGCCGGGTCTTGTGGATCTGCCGATCCTGTCCGACCTTCCGGTGGTCTCCGACCTGTTGCCGGCCCTTGCCGAGCTGCCGGTGATCTCTGATCTGCCGCTCGTGTCCGATCTGCTCGGGGGCACGGTGACGGTGCCCGCGTTGCCGGTGGCGCCTGTCGAGCCGGAGACCCCCGTGATACCGGAACTGCCGGTGTGGCCGACGCTTCCGGGGCTGCTGCCCGCGCAGCTGCTGCCCGCGCCGGTGGAGGCCGTGCCGGGCGGGTCCGGGTCGGCCGGGCCGGGATCGCCGGCGGACACGGTGGCCGGGTCGGCGGCGGGCGGACAGCGGGCCGATGGTCGTGCCGGTGAGGGCCGGCGTGGTGCGGCGGTCGTCGGGGTCGGGGCGTACGGGCCGCGGTTCGACGCCACGGTGGGCTCGGACGCCGGGTCGGGTCGGGGCGGTCGGCCGGTCGCGGCCGACGGATACGCGCCCGGCACGGTTCCGCGGTTGCCCGCGGGGGATCCCGACGGGGCACTGGGACACGCGGCCGCCGGCGATCACGGCACTCCGCGCCACGGTGACGCGTCGGCCGTCGCCGCCGACGTCCGTGTGCCGCTGCGTCTCGCGCCCGGCGCGGTCGAACGGGCCGACGCCACCGGTACGCGCGACCGGTATCGGGACATACCCGTTTCTCCTGCCTAGGCACGCCGCCTGGATCACCGGACACCGGACACCGGATCACCGGACACCGGATCACCCGGACCGTCCGATCCGAGTGCTGCGCGGGCGTACCGACGTCCCGGTGGCCCGACGCCCCGGCGACCGACGCCGCCAGGCCCTACGCCCGTGCCCCGCGCCCCTGGTAGCCCTCTCGCAACTCCCGTAACTCTCGTAACCCCTGTAACTCCCATGACCCCCGTACCGCCCGGCCCCCGCACCTGAGCCGGGTGTTCGACTCCGCGGTCGTTCCGCCGCTCGACGCAGGCCGAAATCCGTCGGTCCGTCCGGTGGCGGTGGTGGTCGCGGTCGGGGCGGTCGGTCCTCATGGGTGAGGACCGACCGCCCCGCCCCGGAGAACCGGTTCCACCGGACCCCGGGGTGCTCACCGGCCTCACCGGGCCAACCCCAGCCCGGTGAGGCCTTCCACGCCGACGCCTTCCGATGGCCCCCGCTCATCCCCCTGTCCCTCTCGCGCGGCACCCCGTGCCAGAGAGGGCGGCATCATGTGACAGGTATCACCGCTCAGGTGTGAGATGAGATTTAGAGACCTCCCGCAAGCGGCGATAACCTGCGAGACGGACATGCCGCGCGCTCGGACACCGTGTGCGCCCTCCTAGTGACAGCGGACGTCACGTTGCCCTTCGCGGCACGCCCACGCATCCAACGAACCGCGAGATCACTGATAGGGACGGAAGCGCGTGGACCTGTTCGAGTACCAGGCGAGGGACCTCTTCGCCAAGCACGATGTACCGGTGCTGGCCGGTGAAGTCATCGACACGCCTGAGGCGGCCCGCGCAGCCACTGAGCGCCTCGGTGGCAAGTCCGTCGTCAAGGCCCAGGTGAAGGTCGGCGGCCGCGGCAAGGCCGGCGGCGTGAAGCTCGCCGCCTCGGCGGACGAGGCCGTCGCCCGCGCGACGGACATCCTCGGCATGGACATCAAGGGCCACACGGTCCACAAGGTGATGATCGCCGAGACGGCCCCCGAGATCCTGGAGGAGTACTACGTCTCCTTCCTCCTCGACCGTGCCAACCGCACCTTCCTCTCCATCGCCTCCGTCGAGGGCGGCATGGAGATCGAGGAGGTCGCGGCCACCCGCCCCGAGGCCGTCGCCAAGACCCCGATCGACGCGATCGACGGCGTGACGCCGGAGAAGGCGCGCGAGATCGTCGAGGCCGCGAAGTTCCCGGCCGAGGTCGCCGACAAGGTCGCGAACGTCCTCGTCACGCTCTGGGACACCTTCATCAAGTCGGATGCCCTCCTCGTCGAGGTCAACCCGCTCGCGAAGGTCGCCTCCGGTGACGTCATCGCCCTGGACGGCAAGGTGTCGCTCGACGACAACGCCGAGTTCCGGCACGACTGGGACGAGCTGCACGACAAGGCCGCGGCCAACCCGCTGGAGGCCGCCGCCAAGGAGAAGAACCTCAACTACGTCAAGCTCGACGGTGAGGTCGGCATCATCGGCAACGGCGCGGGTCTCGTCATGAGCACCCTGGACGTCGTCGCGTACGCCGGTGAGAAGCACGGCAACGTCAAGCCCGCCAACTTCCTGGACATCGGCGGTGGCGCCTCCGCCCAGGTCATGGCGGACGGCCTGGAGATCATCCTCGGCGACCCGGACGTCAAGTCCGTCTTCGTCAACGTCTTCGGCGGCATCACCGCCTGCGACGAGGTCGCCAACGGCATCGTCCAGGCGCTGAAGCTCCTGGAGGACCGCGGCGAGAAGGTCGAGAAGCCGCTCGTCGTCCGTCTCGACGGCAACAACGCCGAGCTGGGCCGCAAGATCCTCACCGACGCCAACCACCCGCTGGTGCAGCGCGTCGACACCATGGACGGCGCGGCCGACAAGGCCGCCGAGCTGGCCGCCGCCAAGTAAGCACTCAGGACGAGGACATCAGAACACCATGGCTATCTGGCTCAACAAGGACAGCAAGGTCATCGTCCAGGGCATGACCGGCGCCACCGGCATGAAGCACACCAAGCTCATGCTGGGTGACGGCACCGAGGTCGTGGGCGGCGTGAACCCGCGCAAGGCGGGCACCACCGTGGACTTCGACGGCACCGAGGTACCGGTCTTCGGCACCGTCAAGGAGGCCATCGAGGCGACCGGCGCCAACGTCTCCGTCATCTTCGTGCCGGAGAAGTTCACCAAGGACGCCGTCGTCGAGGCCATCGACGCCGAGATCCCGCTGGCCGTCGTGATCACCGAGGGCATCGCCGTGCACGACTCGGCGTCGTTCTGGGCGTACGCCGGCAAGAAGGGCAACAAGACCCGGATCATCGGCCCGAACTGCCCCGGCATCATCACCCCGGGCCAGTCCAACGTCGGCATCATCCCGGGCGACATCACCAAGCCGGGCCGCATCGGCCTGGTCTCGAAGTCCGGCACGCTGACGTACCAGATGATGTACGAGCTGCGGGACATCGGCTTCTCGACCGCCGTCGGCATCGGTGGCGACCCGATCATCGGCACCACGCACATCGACGCGCTCGCCGCGTTCGAGGCCGACCCCGAGACCGACCTGATCGTCATGATCGGCGAGATCGGCGGCGACGCCGAGGAACGGGCCGCGGACTTCATCGCGAAGAACGTGACCAAGCCGGTCGTCGGCTACGTCGCGGGCTTCACCGCGCCCGAGGGCAAGACCATGGGCCACGCCGGCGCCATCGTCTCCGGCTCGTCCGGCACCGCCCAGGCGAAGAAGGAGGCCCTGGAGGCCGCCGGTGTGAAGGTCGGCAAGACCCCGACCGAGACCGCCAAGCTCGCCCGCGAGATCCTCAACGGCTGAGTCGGCGGCACACGCACGTAGTGACTGCTCACTACTGACGTACGCACGCGCGAGGGCCCGCCTCCCTTTCCGGGAGGCGGGCCCTCGCGCGTGCGCGCACCGGGTCAGCGGCTCTGCGGCACCAGCCGTTCCGGCCCGTCCTGCAACTCCTCACGCAGTTTGCCGCGCAACTCGATCTCCTCGTCCGACAGCGCGCCCGGCGCCACCCTCGGCGGCACGCCCCGCACCGTCTCGCCCGCGGGGACCGGCGGCTCGTACTTCGTGGGCGCCGTCCGCAGGGTCAGCGCCGTCGTCCCGATCAGGGCGGCGGTGAAGGCGATCGCCGCCCGGGTCAGCAACCGCGCGCGGCGCTCACTGCCCTTGCGCACCGTCGGCGGGTCGGCCGCCCGCAGCCGCGCGGTCGACGCCAGTTCGGCGAGCCGCCGGTGCAGTTCCGTCGGGTCGGCCAGCTCCGGCAGCCGGGTGGCCACGGCCTCGCGGGCGCTCAGCAGACGGTTCGCCGCCGCCGGGGTGCTCGCCTCCGTCTCGGCGGCCGTCTCCGGCAGGTCGAGGCCGACCCCGTCGTAGAGCAGCAGGGTGCGGCGGTGGGACGGGGGGAGTTTCAGCAGGGCGTCCAGCAGGACGCGGCCGGCGGCGTCGGGGGCGGGCGGTTCGGGGCGCCGGTGGCGCAGGCGCAGGCGGTGCCAGGGGGAGAGGGCGTACTCGTACGCGGCCGCCCGGACCCAGCCGGCCGGGTCGCGGTCGCGGGCGACCTCGGGCCAGCGGTCCCAGGCGAGCTGGAAGGCGCGCTCGACGGACTCGCGCGCCAGGGCGCACCGGCCGGTGAGGAGGTAGGTCTGGCGTACGAGGGCGGGGGCGCAGAACGTGTACAGCGCGTCGTACGCCGCGGCGGGCGTGAGCGCGGCCGGCCCGTCCTGCGCCGTGGCTGCCCCGGCCTGCGCCCCGGCCGCCGGGTCGGCGCCATCACCGGCACCGTCTTCGGCCGAGCCCACGACTGACGCGTCTTCCGCAGCCGCAGCCCTAGTCGCAGCCGCAGCCCCAGCCGCAGCCGCGGTCGAATTCGGAACCGCAGTCGCCGCGGTCGTGCTCGCCGCCGCCGTGGTGGATTCCGCGGCCCCTTCTCCAGAGGCCGGGCCCGGCCCGCTCACCGCTCCCTCACCCGGCTCGGGTCGCGGAGCGCCGTCCTCGGACGGCCCGGCGGCGGGGTCCGCAGCCCCTGCGGCCGTCCCCTCCGGCTTCTCCGATTTTGTGAGGACCGTCGCGCGTGGGGTGTCCAGTCCTACGACGGCCACCTCCGCGTCGATGTCCACCGCGGTCGGCGCGGTCGGCGCGGTCGGCGACATCGGTGGGGTCGGCGACGTCGGTGGGGTCGGTGAGGGCGTCGCGCCGTTGTCCGGGGTTCTCTTCGCCGGGGACGCCTCCCGGGCCAGTCTGGCCAGCTGCTTCGCGTACGCCTCCCGCTTCCGGCCCCGCGGCGTCGTGCGGCCCGTCTCCCACGCGCGTACCGTCTCGCGGGTGACCCCCACCCGCGCCGCGAGCTGAGCCTGCGTCAGCGAGGCGGCTTCGCGCAGGCGGCGGCGTGCCTTGGGAGGGGGAAGCGGAATGGCAGGACTGTCCGTCACCAGGCGCCCCTCCGTGCGAAAAAGTACATAAACGTATATTGAGCGACACAGCGGAGCTTCGCCTGTTACGACGGGAAAGCGCGTGTCGTTGGGAGCATGACCGGCGTGACCCCCACGACGACCGCTCGCCGACCGACGTTGATGCTGTCCCTGCTGCTCACCCGCTGGCGCGACCGTTCACCTGGGCTGGCCGCCGGGCTGCTGGGCGGCGCGGTCGCCGCCGGGCTCGGCCTCGGTTCGCTCGCCGTGCTCGTGACGGTGCTCTGGATCAGTTCGCCCTCGCCCGACACCGGACCCGGTGGCGCCCTGCACACGGCCACGGCCCTGTGGCTCCTCGCGCACGGCGTCGAACTGGTGCGCGTCGACACCCTCTCCGGAGCCCCCGCTCCCGTCGGGGTCACCCCGCTGCTCCTCTCCCTCCTGCCGGTGTGGCTGCTGCACCGGGCCGCGCGGGACGCCACCGAACCGGGCGACGGCATGGGCGTCGTCGTCGGCCCGCCCGGCGCCGTCGGCGTCCGCGGCCTGCCCGGCCCCGGCGCGGACCGGGACGCGGGACCGCCGCCGGTCTCCGCGCGGATCGCCTGGACGGGCGTGGTCCTCGGATACCTCGCCGTCGCTCTGCCCGTGGCGCTCTACGCGGACGGCGGGATGCTGCGGCCCACCTGGACGGCGGTGGTGTGGCTGCCGCTGGTCACCATGGCGGCGGCCGGCGCGGGCGTGTGGACGGCGTTCGGCCGGCCGGGCGGCCCGGTCGGCCGGGCGCTGCACGTCCTCCCTCGCGGCCTGCGCGAACTGGTCGTCGAACCGGACGCCCGAATGGGTGCCTCGGCGCGGGCCGCGGGCGCCGGGGCGGCGGTGCTCGTCGGCGGCGGGGCGCTGCTGCTCCTGGTCTCGCTGGTGGGGCACGGCGGGGCGGCGAGGGGGTCGTTCGCGCGACTGTCGGACGGGTGGGCCGGTCAGGTCTCCGTCCTGCTGCTCTGTCTCGCACTGGTGCCGAACGCGGCCGTGTGGGCGGCGGCGTACGCGCTCGGGCCGGGGTTCGTCCTCGGCACCGGCCATGTCGTCGGCCCGCTCGGTTCGGCTCCGGCGTCACTGCTGCCGCCGTTGCCGCTGCTGGCGGCGGTGCCGGACGCCGGCGCGGGTACGCCGTGGCACTGGGTGGTCGGAGCGGTGCCGGTGGCGGCCGGGGTGGCGGTGGGGTGGTTCACGGCCCGGTCGGCGACGGCACCCGCGCGCCCGCCGGTCCCGACGGTCACCTCGCCCGTCCCGACGGGCATTTCACCGCTCCCGGCGAGGATCTCCCCGGTCCCGGCGGCCTTCCCCGCACCTGTTCCCGTGCCCGCCTCCGCGACCACGGTGTCCACCGGCAGCCCCTGCCCGGACGCCCCGAACGCCACGACCGATCCGTCCGTCCCGGCTGACCCGGCTGACCCGGCGAATCCGTTCGACCCGGCCGACGCGTGGCCCGCGCGACGTACGACCGTCGCCGCGACCGTCGCGGCGGTGCTGTGCGCGGTACTGGTCGCCCTGCTCACCGCAGTGGCCGGAGGCCCGCTCGGCAACGACGCCCTCGCCGGCTTCGGACCGGTGTGGTGGCAGACCGGGACGGCGACACTGGCCTGTGTCTGGACGACGGCCGTCCCCGCGGCGCTGGTCGTACGGGCATGGCGCTGCCGCCGACCACGTCCCGGCCCGGCCGGAACGGCGAGCGCGCCTCGGCCCACGAGCCCGGAGAACGAGCATGCCGGCTCCCTCCGCAACCGGTTCCGCCCCCGCTCCCGCCCCCGCCTCCGCTTCCCCGTACCGGCCGTCCGCCTCACCCTGCGCGGGAAGCCCCGGACGGAGTCACGGATGGGCCCCCGTCCGGAGGACACCTCCCCCGGACAGCCCACGTCCCCGGCCCCCGCCGCTCCCCGAACCCACCAGAGCCCGCCGAGCCCACTGAATCCGCCGAGCCCGCCGAGCCCACTGAACCCTCCAGACGCCCTCGACGCCCTCGATACCTTCGACGCCTTCGACGCCTTCGACGCCTTCGACGATCACGACGCCACCTACGGCCTGCACGACGCCGCTGCCCCCTACGGCCTCCGCGACGCCGACGACCCGCACGCCCCCTGACGGAGAACCCGGGAGCATCCCGGAGAACCGGCGGGCGTCAGCCCTCCGCGTCCAGCACGCCCCGCAGCTGCTCCGGCAGATGCCGGCTGCACGACTTCTCGGCCGCGTTGGTGAGGGCGTCGTTCCGGCAGGTGTAGTAGTCGCTGTAGACCAGTTGCGCGGCGAAGGACGCGGCGACCAGCAGGATGCCCAGCGAGGCCGTGACCAGGCCGCTCACCGCGGCGGTGGTCTGCGGGCGGCCGGGACCCGGCTCGGGTGCCGGCCGGTTCGCGGCGTCGGCGGTGCCGGTCCTGGCGCGCAGGGCACTGATCCCCCAGTACAGGGCGAGCGCGCCCAGCAGCAGCGCCACGTACGGCCAGCTGAACAGGGCGAAGAACAGGGCCCACATGCCGCTCAGCAGCGCGTACCGCGCGCGGCGCTGGGCGGGGTCGGCCGGGTCCCAGCGCGGGCCCGGACCGCCCGACGGCTGCTCGGGGCCGCCACCGGGG
>NZ_JAVRHI010000445.1:0-21892 GCF_034105845.1 Streptomyces sp. CRN 30
CGGGCGGCCCTCGCGAGGGCCGGCCCGGCCACGGGGCCGGTGGTGCGCGGTCCGGGTGGCGCGCGGCTCGCGTCAGTCGTTCTTGCCGCGTCCCGTCAGGGCGTCACGGAGCCGGTCGACCATGCCCGCGCCCGGCCCGAGGAGCTTGTTGCCGGGCGGGGTGTCCGGGGCCGCCGGGTGCGGCCGGGTCGGCGCCTTCTTCTTCGCCATGCGCACCTTGTCGCCGAGTTGGTCCAGGTCATCGGTGGTGCACACCTGCCGCATCATGGGGAAGAGGTTGCCCTCCTCGTCCGCCACGTGGTCGCGGATCTCGCTCATCAGCTGGGTCATCAGCCGGTCGAACTGGGGGTCGTCGGCCTGGCAGTGCTCCAGTTCCTTCATGGTGCGCTCGGCCGCCGAGTGGTCGTCGATCTCCTTGTCGGCGATGCCGTCGCCGTCCGGGAGGCTCTTGCGCACCGCCGGGTACAGGTACATCTCCTCGGCGACGGCATGGCGCACCAGCTCGATGGT
Source organism: Streptomyces sp. CRN 30 (assembly GCF_034105845.1). NCBI lineage: Bacteria > Bacillati > Actinomycetota > Actinomycetes > Kitasatosporales > Streptomycetaceae > Streptomyces > Streptomyces sp. CRN 30. Next base: position 511 of record NZ_JAVRHI010000445.1, read on the forward strand.
GACCTTGTCGACGACGTCCTTGCGCCGGCTGTCGCCGGACGGCAGGGCCTCGAACTGCGCGAACATCTCCTCGACCTCGCGGTGGTCGGTGGTCAGCTCGTTGATGACGTCTCCGCCGTGTCCCACGGGATGCTCCTTGCCTCTGCGGTGGGCCGGATGTGCGCGGCCGCCTCATTGGTAACGGGGCCGGGGGCGGGAAGCGGCTGATTGGGCCGCTGGGCGGCGCGTCGGGTCCTGCCGCGGGGCCGTCCCGGCGGGTGGCCGGCGGGCGGGGTCCCCACCGGGGTGTGAGACTGCTGGGCAGGGGGGCGGCGGAAGGAGACGGGGCGTTGACCTCGGAGACCGACGGCGGCCTGGAGGAGTTCCTGGCCCGCCCGGACAGCCCGGGACTCGACCTGTCCACCGCCGTGGCCCGCTGCTCCACGGCCCTGGGCCTGCAGCACTCCGTGGTCTACCTCGCCGACCTGCAGCAGCGCCGGCTGATCCCGCTCACCGACGTGGCACCGGCCCTGCCCGTCGACGACTCGCTGGCCGGCTGGACGTACCGCACCCAGTCCCTGCGGGTGGAGGAGTCCGGGACCGGCGGCATGACGCTGTGGCTCCCGCTGCTGGACGGGGCGGAACGCCTCGGGGTGCTCGCCGTGCACGCGCCGTCGCTGACCCCGGCCTCCCTGCGCCGCGGCCGGGCCCTCGCCGCGCTCCTGGCCATGATGATCACCTCGAAGCGGGCCTACAAGGACTCCTTCGTGCGCCGGACGCGCACCGAACGCATGCGGCTGCCCGCCGAGATGCTGCGCGCCTTCCTGCCGCCCCGCACGATCGGCACCCCGCACGTCGTCTCCACGGCCGTGCTGGAACCCGCCTACGAGATCGGCGGGGACGCCTTCGACCACTCCCTCACCGAGGCGTCCCTGCACACCACCGTCCTCGACGCCATGGGGCACGACCTGGCGTCGGGGCTGACCACCGCGGTCTCCCTGGCCGCCTGCCGCAACGCCCGGCGCACCGGCGCCGACCTCCCGGAGCTGATGCGCCGGGTGGACGACGCGCTGTCGCAGTGGCTCCCGGACCGGTTCTGCACCGGGGTCTTCACCCGGCTGGACCTGGCCACCGGGATGCTGCGCTGGAGCAACTGCGGGCACCCCGCTCCCCTGCTCATCCGCGGGCAGCAGCTGGTGGCCGACGCCATGGCGCGGGAGGCGGATCCCCCGCTGGGGCTGCCGTCGCTGCTCGCCGCCCGGCCGCGGCGGACCCACGAGATCGCCCTGGAGCCCGGTGACCGCGTCCTGATGTACACGGACGGGGTCACCGAGGCCCGCACGGCGGACGGCGGCGAGTTCGGGCTGCGGCGTTTCGCCGACTACGTCATCCGGGCGACGGCCGCGGGGGAACTCGCCCCGGAGGTCCTGCGCCGCCTGATCCACTCCCTCCTGGACACGCGGGACAGCCGGCTGCGGGACGACGCGACCATCCTGATGTTCGAGTGGTGGCCGCCGACCGCGACCGTCTGAGCCACGGCCACCCGCACGATCACCCGCACGCCCACTCCACGGAGACCGGCTCGAAGCCGACCCGGGTGACCCCGCCGTCCGCCCAGCGCACCGTGACGCCGTGCGCGTCCGCCGCCGTCACCTCCGCCACCCGGGCGAGCGGCCCGGTCCCCTCCTCGCCGGTCAGCAGGGCCAGGCACGCGTACACGGCGGTGCCCCCGGCCGGTGCGGTCAGGCGCGGGACCAGGGCCCACGGGGTGTACGCGGTGCCCTGCGGCGCCCGGACCCCGTCCCCGGCGAAGGGGCCGGACGGCCCGGTCCAGCCGTGCAGCGGGTGCAGCTCGCTCCGTACGCCGCCGTCGGGACCGGCCGCCCAGCCCGTCTGGACGACACGGGCCCCCGGCGGCGCCCCGGCCACGCGGTGCACCCGCAGCTCGTACCGGCCGCGCGCCACCACCACGCTCTCCACCCGCAGTCCGGGCACCATCGGCGGCCCGGAGACGAAGACCGGCCGGTGCCAGGACGCCGCCCAGCCGTCCCCGGCGCCCAGCGGGTGGATGCGGCGGCGCACGCTCGGCACCCCGGCCACCTCGACGGCGAGGTGGTTGTCGGGGACGTTGCCGGGCGCGGTCGGGCCGGTGTGCGTCGAGTACGCCTGCCGGCCGTAGTGCGGGTCCTCCTGCGCGGCCGACTCCCCCTCGTGCGGGCGCACGTGGTCGCTGCCGTGGTTGTGCAGCCGGACGATCCCGTCGGCGCGGGTGGACTGCACCAGCAGGCCGGGCGCGGGCAGGGCCAGGACCCGGTCGGCCTCCTCGACGGGTGCCGCCTCTTCGGGCGCCGTCCACAGCGGGTGGCCCTCCGGGGCGAGCAGGCAGACGAACGCCTTGGACGCCCAGTACGGGGAGGCGGGGCCCGAGTAGCGCTGGGCGCTCGCCTCGTGCGGGCCGTGCCAGCCGAGGCTGAGCAGCCCGTCCTCCCCCACCGCGCCCCGGTCGAGGAAGTACCGCAGCGCCCCGCTCGCCAGACGGCGCGAGATGCCGGGCGCGAGGGGGGTGTGGCCGGTGAGCGCGCCCAGGCCCACGGCGGCCGAGGCGGCGAAGCGGTACGTCACGGAGCGGCCGAAGTGGACGGGCGCCCCGTCGCCGCCGAAGAGGAGGGAGAAGCCCTCCAGGTGCTCGCGCAGCCGGGGACCGTAGCGGTCGGCGAGCGCGGTGTCACCGGAGAGGTGCGCCTCGAGGACCGGGTAGAGGTGCAGGGCCCAGCCGTTGTAGTGGTCGAAGGCGCGGCCGTCGCCGTCGGCGTACCAGCCGTCGCCCCGGTACCAGCCGTCCAGCAGGTCGAGAGCCCGTTCCCTGGCTCGCCGTGTCTCGTCGTCGCCCCGTCCGACCGAGTCCAGGAAGGCGGCCACCGTGTAGGGGAACAGGTACCAGTTGTTGGGCGCGGGGACGTGGCGCAGGGCGCCGCGCAGCCACTCCTCCGCGCGGTCCTGGACGGCGGCGTCCAGCCGGTCCCACAGCCAGGGACGGGTCAGCCGCAGGCCGAGCGCGACGGACGCGGACTCGACCATGGGCTGGCCCTGCACGTGGTGGTCCAGGATGAGCGGCCAGGACTCGGTGTCCTCGCGGCCGGGGGTGCGGGTGCCCGAGGCGAGGCCCTGCGCGTAGCGGTCGAGCCAGCCGTGCGGGTCCTTGCCGTCGGCCCCGGCGACGCGGAAGGCCGCCGCGAGGAACGTACGGGCGTAGCCCTCCAGGCCGTCGGAGCGCACTCCGGAGACGGACGGCTTGCCGGGCAGGTCGATCAGGGCGCGGCCGGGGGTGGACCGGCGCCAGGCCGCGTCGAGGAGTCCGTCGGCGACGGCCTCCCAGTGGGCGCGGGTGTAGCCGGTGTACGGGCTGAGGGCGCGGTCGTCGGCGGGGAGGGTCAGGGGGTGGGTCGGGGACACGGCCGTCATGCCAGGTACGCCAGCCTTTCGCGTCGTACGGGATGGGCGAAGCCGTCGCCCGCGGCCCAGCGGCGCACCTCGTCGACGGCGAGTTCGGCGAGGCGGCGCCATTCGTTGCCCTGGGAGCCGGCGAGGTGCGGGGTGATCAGGACGTTGTCGCAGTCCCACAACGGGTGGTCGGGCGGCAGGACTTCGGGGTCGGTGACGTCCAGGACGGCGCGGACGCGGCCCTCGGCGGCCGCCTCGGTGAGCGCGTCCTGGTCGACGACGGCCCCGCGCGCGGTGTTGACCAGGACGGCGTCCGGGCGCATCGCGGCGAGGAGTTCACGGGAGACGAGGCCCCGGGTGGCCGGCAGCAGTGGGGTGTGCACGCTGACGACGTCGCCGCGCGCGAAGAGGTCGGGCAGCGACACCGGGGTCACCCCGAGCGCGGCGGCCTCCTCGTCGGTGACGTACGGGTCGTGGAGCAGTACCTCCAGGTCGTACGGGCGCAGCAGTTCGATGACCCGGCGGCCGATCAGGGAGGCGGACAGGATGCCCACCGTACGGCGGTAGTTGCCGGTGGCACGGGGTGTGCGCAGGAAGTCGCCGTGGGTGCGGGCGGCGCGGTAGTCGCGGGCGCTCTCCAGGACGCGTTTACCGGTGAGCAGGATCATCGCGACCGTGTACTCGGCCACGGGCACCGCGTTGGCCGCGGCGGCCGAGGAGACCTCGATGCCGCGGTCCCAGCAGGCGTCGGTGACATGGGCCCGGACGGAGCCCGCGGTGTGCACGACGGCGCGCAGCCGCGGGGCGCCGGCGAGCACCTCGGCGGTGAGGGGCGGGCAGCCCCAGCCGGTGACGAGGATCTCGGTGTCCGCGAGGACCGCGCGGGCCCGGTCGGTGGTGAGGTCGTCGAGGACGGGAAGGGGGGCCAGGTCGCAGACCTCGGCGAGGGCGGCGAGCGCCGGGGGTTCGAGGACGGCCTCGGCGGCCTCGCGCGAGAGGGCGAGGGCCGCTCGGGGCCGGTGGGGCGGGGGCATTGTCCTCCAGTGCTTGCGGTTACTTGACGGCTCCCGCCGTGAGTCCCGACCGCCAGAAGCGCTGGAGCAGGACGAAGGCGAGGATCAGCGGCACGACGGCGAGCAGCGATCCCATGATCACGACCGGGTAGTACTCGGGCCAGGTGGTGGCGGCGCTGTTCCAGGCGTACAGGCCGAGGCTGACGGGGTACAGGTCCTGGTCGGACAGCATCACCATGGGCAGGAAGAAGTTGTTCCAGATGGCGGTGAGCTGGAAGAGGAAGACGGTGACGACGCCGGGCGCCAGCATGCGCAGCGCGACCCGGAAGTACGTGGCCAGCTCCCCCGCGCCGTCCATCCGCGCGGCCTCCAGCACCTCGTCGGGCACGTAGCCCTGGCTGAAGATCCGCCCGAGGTACACGCCGAAGGGGTTGAACAGCACGGGCACGAAGACCGCCCAGAAGGTGTTCACCACGCCGGCCTCGGAGGCCATCAGGTACAGCGGCAGGGCGAGCACGGTCTGCGGCACCATCACGGCGGCCAGGACCAGTCCGAAGAGCTTCTCCTTGTGCCGGAAGCGGTACTTGTCGAAGGCGTACCCGCAGGCGACGCTCAGCAGCGCGCCGATCGCGGCGCCGAGGACGGCGTACAGCAGGCTGTTGACGTACCAGCGGCCGTACAGTCCGCCGTCCATCGCGAACAGGTCCTGGACGTTCCGCACGAAGGAGAAGTCGCGCAGGGCGAGCAGGTCGCTGCCGAAGAGCGCGTCGCGGTCCTTGGACGCGGCCAGCACCAGCCACAGCACGGGCAGCAGCGTGTAGAGGACCGAGACGCCGACGACGAGGCGGACGGTGGCGCGGCCCAGCAGGCTCGGGCGTGCGGTGGCGGGTCCTGCGGTGGCGTGGCTGCTCATCGGGCCGCCTCCGCACGGGCGCCGGCGCGGCCGGTCCAGCGGGTGACGCCGTAGGAGAGGGCGATCGTGCAGATCAGCAGGACCACCGAGGCGGCCGCCGCGAGGCCGTAGTTGTTGCGGTTGAAGGCGGCGTCGTAGATGTACATGCTGGGCGAGAAACGGGAGTTGATCATCGGGGTGGACTGGCTGAGCAGCATCGGTTCGGTGAACAGCTGGAGCGCCCAGATCAACGTGAACATCGCGACCATCACGATCGAGGCGCGCACCAGCGGCGTCTTCACCTGGAGCGCGGTACGGACCGGGCCCGCGCCGTCGACGACGGAGGCCTCGATCACCTCGCGCGGTACGGCCTGCAGGGCGGCGTAGAAGATGACCATGTTGTAGCCGAGGTTGCTCCACAGGGCGATGTTGACGATCGACGGCAGGACGGTGCTGACGCCGAGGAAGTTCACGGTGATGTCGGCCCTGCCGAGGAGGTCGATCACCGGGCTGAGGCCGGGCGTGTAGAGGTACAGCCAGATCAGGGCGGCGATGATGCCGGGCACCGCGTGCGGCAGGAACAGTGCGAGCTGGGCCCAGGAGCGCAGCCGGACCACGCCCGCGTCGAGGAGCAGCGCCAGGGCGAGGGCTCCCACGACCATCAGCGGGATGTAGACCAGGCAGTAGAGGGCGACGGTGCCGAGGCCGCCGAGGAAGGTGGGGTCGGTGAGGACGGCGGCGTAGCTGCGCAGTCCGACGAAGACCGTGCGTTCGGGGCCGAAGCCGAGGCCGGGCTGGTCGTCCTGGAAGAAGCTGAGCCACACGGCGGTGCCGACGGGGATCAGGAAGACGACCGTGAGGAGGAGGAAGAAGGGCGTCATCAGGAGCGCGGCCGCGCCGAGTTCACGGCGGCGTGCGACCTTGCGGACGCGGTGTGCGGGCCGGGCTCCGGTGCCGGGCGCGTCGGGTGTGCCGGTCCTGGGGACCGAGGGTGCCGTGGTGGTCATGGATACGGGTCACCTGCCTCTCTGCAGGGCCGGGCGAGCAGGTCGAGGGTCAGGTGCTGTGCCGGGTGGTGCTGAGACCGAGGGCCTTCAGGTCGGGCATGGTGCCGTCCTCGGCGGCGCGCACGGCGTCGAGGATCGTGCCCCTGCCGCCGCTCGCGCGGGCGAAGCCGTCCTGCATGACCTTCTGGGTGGCGGTCATACGCGGTCCCCAGGTCCAGCCGTCGCGGACCTTCTCCGCCTCCTCGGCGAAGAGCCGGTAGATGTCCTGGCCGCCGTAGTACGAGCGGTCGAAGGCCGCGCTGCCGACGTCGACGAGCTCGGCCGTGACGGGGAACTGGCTGCTGGTGCCGCTGGAGAGGCGGGCGCGCAGGGCGTCGGGGTGGGAGACCTGCCAGGCGATGAACTCCATGGCCGCCTCCGGGTGCCGGCTGTCCTTGGTGACGGCGAAGGTGGAGCCGCCGTGGGTGCCGACGGCGGGGCGGGACGCGTCCTCGTCCCACTGGGGCAGCGGTGCGATCCGCCACTGTCCCTTCTGGCCGGGGCGGGCGTTCATCTGGGCGCCCGCGTCCCACGCCCCGCTGAGGCGGGTCAGCACCTGGCCCTGGCCGATCTGGGCGTCGTGCTGGCGGCCCTCCGACGGGTTCATGAACACGAGGTCCTCGTCGGCGAGGCGCTGCCAGTACGCGGCCACCTCGCGGGTGGGCGCGTCGGCGAGGGAGACGTTCCAGGCGCCGCGCGCGGTGTCGAACCACTGGGCGCCGGCCTGCCAGGCGTAGGCGGCGAACTGGGTGCCGCCGTCGGTGGGGAAGATGGCGATCCGGCTGTCCGGTGCCCTGCGGCGGACGGCGCGGGCGGTCTCCTCGTACGCGGCCCAGGTGCGGGGGACGTCGAGGCCGTACTCCTCGAAGAGGTCGGCGCGGAGGTGCAGCACCATCGGCTCGATGTCGAGGGGGATGCTGAAGACGCGGTTCTCGAAGGTGGTCAGCGCGAGGGCCTGCGGCAGCAGCCTCCCGCGCAGCCGGCCGCCGTCCAGGGCGTCGACGAGGCCGGTGAGGTCGCGGGCGACGCCGTCGATGGCGAAGCCGGGCACCTGCGGGTACTCGAGGGTGGCGATGTCCGGGGCGTTGCCGGCCCGGGCGGCGTTGCTGAGCTTGGCGTAGCCTCCCTGGTTGCCTGAGGGGATCTGCTGGAAGTCGACCTGGACGCGGTCGTGGGTGCGGTTGAACGCGTCGACCACCTCCTGGCTGCCGCGCAGCGCGGACCAGAAGGTGATGCGTGTGACGCCTCCCGTGCCTGCGCGCGACCGCCGGCTCCCGCCGTCGTCCTCGCTCCCGCTGCAGGCGCCCAGGGCGCCGGTCAGGGGGAGCGCGGTGATCGCGCCCAGCACGGAACGGCGGCCTGGCAGTCCAGGCATGGGTACCTCCCGCGGCTCTGTTCGGGACACGGGCATCGTTGATCGGCCCGTGGAGGCGGGTCAATCGTTCGATCGCAACAAGCACAAACGGTCAAACGATCAGCCGGGGACGGCGGGCGGGGGCTGCGCCGAGCCGCGGACCTTCAGCTCCGGGAGCAGTTCGACGCGCCGCACGGCCTCCGGCACGGTGGCCGTGCCGTGCTCGAACGCCAGGCGGCGCAGCAGCAGTTCGGCCGCCGCGCGGCCCACCTCCGCCTTCGGCGGGGCGACCGCGGTCAGGGGCACGCTGCCCAGGGCGGCGACCACGTCGTCGTAGGCCACCACCGAGCAGTCCTGCGGCACCCGCACGCCCGCGTCGGCGAGTTGCTGCACCAGCATCAGCGCGTCCACGTCCCCGTGCAGGAGGGCGCCGGTGGCGCGGCGCGCCCGCAGCAGCGCGGCCAGGTCCAGCGGGGCGGGGGCGCTCAGCACCACGCACCAGTCCTCGATCTCCGGCCGGGCCGCGGCGATCCCGGTGAAGGCCGCCCGCACCGCGCGGGCGGTGGGGCTGTCGTCGCGGGCGGCGAGCACGATGCGCCGGTGGCCCAGCGCCACCAGGTGCTCCACCGCGAGGTGCACCCCGTACCAGTGGTCGGAACAGACCGAGTCCACGGCGTGCAGGGGGCCTCCGCGCTCCGGGCGGCGCTCCATGAGGACCGTGGGCACGCCCGTCTCGGCCGGCCAGCGCGCCTCCGCCTCCTCGTCCGCGCCGCTCCAGCGGGGCGCGACGAGCAGTCCGCGTGCCCCGCCGGCCAGCGCGCTGTCCACGATGGACCGTTCGGCGCCCGCGGCCTGGGGCGCGATGTGCAGCGCGACCCGGACCCCGGCCTCCTCCAGCACGCCGCGCGCGCCGTGCAGCGCCTCGTTGAGGTAGATGTGCCGTTCGGGGACCACGACGGCGACCGCCGCGCCGCGGTCGTACGGGGCGGCGGCGCGGTCCGGCCGTGCCACCGGGACCACCGGGCGGACCACGCCGTGGCCGCGCCTCAGCAGGCCCGAGCGCCCGAGTTCCTCGACGTCCCGGCGGACGGTGACGACCGAGACCTCCAGCTCGGCCGCGAGGTCGCTCACCCGGGCCGAGCCGCGGGACTGGACCACCGCCAGGATCCGCCGGCGGCGCACCTCGGCGGGTTCCCGCATGCCGGCCCGCCCCCTCCCCCTCCCGTGCCGCGCACGGAATGTTCGTTCGACCGGTTCGGCGGCAGCATAGCGAGCGGGGGCCGGGAGGGCTCCGAAGGAAGGCGGACGTCGACGGAAGGCGGACGCGGACGTTCCCCTTGTGTCCGGCTCCATCCGGTATTGCGCCAATGATCGCCAACAGCCCTCCGGCCGGTCCGGCCCCACCGGACTCCCGGGTGACGCCCACTCCACCCGCCGCTACGGTGCACCGACATCTCGCACGGCCCCGCGCGAACAGTCCGTCACGGCACCTTCACGCAGCGCGCACTTCCGGCCGCCCGGCATATCCACCGTGCCCCACGGGGAAGACGATCCACTCGCGTCTCTCCTAGCCTCCCGGGCCATGCGACACACACAGTTGAGAAGACGCCTCGGCCTCGCCTCCCTCCTCACCGTCCTCCTCGCCCTGTTCGGCGCGGCTCCCGCCGCGAGCGCGGCCGCGGCCGACCCCGCCGAGCTGACCTTCGGCACCAGCAGCGCCACCACGCAGCCGGGCGGCTCGGTCGACGTGTCGATGACGCTCACCAACAACCACACCTACGACGTGTGGTTCGTGTACCAGAGCATCGACCCGACCTGGCTCACCACGCAGCGCCCCGACCTGAGGTACTCCTTCACCGGGTGCAGCCTCGCCACGGCCGACGGCGCCGTCCCCTGTTCCGGTACGGGGCCGGCCGACCTCGGGTCCAACTACGGCACGACCGTTCCGCCCGGCCAGAGCCGTACCGTCACGCTGACGCTGCAGATCGCCGAGGACTCCGGCTGCAACGGCAACATCGGCTTCTACTCGTACTACTACGCCGAGTTCAGCGACAGCACGAGTGTCAGCGGCGGCCCGCTCTACACGCCCGAGGTACGGGTGCTCTGCCCCTGAGGTGCGGGCGCTCCGCCCTGAGGTGCGGGTGACCGCGGCTCCGCCTCCCTTCCGTTGAGTCCGCCTCCGTCCACCGCACCGGCACCACCCGTCGGCGGCCGCCCCGAATCCGTGCGGGGCGGCCGCCCTTCGCCGGTGCGGGCCGGTGACACGTGACTTGAAATCGATCACGGGGCGGAAGCCCGGCAGGGTCTGTACCAGTGGCGGTCGCGCGCCCGGCCACGCCCCGCGCTCCGCCCCCTCCGCCTCGGCCCGGGCCTGGCACGTCCCGTTTTCCGGAATGCGTGTACAGGTGACCGCGCCCTGTCGACCAAACCTCTCCGCCTGCCCCTTCCGCCCATATGGACACCTGCGCTTTTCCGTCATGTTTCGCAGCAGGCACACAAAAGTTCCCCATGGGCCCCACTATGTGTGCGGGACGGATGCGGATCGACCGGATGCCTGAGGGGGGCTACGGCGTTCGTACACGGGGGTGCGTCTCGGTCCGCAGGGGGCTGTGCTCACCCCGCCCGGGGGAGGGGACTCGACCGCATGAAGCGGAGCATGCGCACAGCCATGTGCACGGTGGGGGCACTGATCGCCACGCTCGGCTGGCCCGTGGGGGCGGCACAGGCCGACGAGCCGGCGGTACGGATCGACCTGCGGGTCCTGGTGGTGAGCGACGGCGGGCCGGCCACCGACGCGATCGCCGCCGAACTGGGCCGGGCGGGCACGCCGTACACCGAGATCGACCTGGAGCAGTCGGCCCGGCCGGTGATCGACGAGGACTTCCTCGCGGACACGGTGGACGGCCGGCCGCGCGCGAAGTTCCAGGCCGTCGTGCTGCCCGACGACAACCCCTTCCCCACGGGCTCCGCCGAGATGGCGGCCCTGGTGGAGTACGAGCGGACGTATGCGATCCCCCAGGTGGACGCCTACACGTACGCCCGTCCCGAGGTGGGACTCCAGTACGGCGTCGGGAGCGGTTACGCGGGCAGCGTGGACGGCGTGGAGGCCCAGGTCACGGCGGCCGGCCGGTCCGGTCCCTTCGGCTACCTCGACGGGGCCGTGCCCTTCGAGGACAACGACCCGGCGATCGGCGAGAGCTACGCCTACCTGTCCACCCCCGTCGCGGGCGCCGACTTCACCCCGTACGTCGAGGCGCAGATCCCGGGGCGGTCCACCAAGGGGTCGCTGGTCGGCGAGTACCGGCACGACGGGCGGCGCGAGCTGGTCGTCACGTTCGTCTACAACCAGCACCAGCAGCAGTTCCGGCTGCTGGCCCGGGGCATCGTCGAGTGGATGACCGGGGGCGTGCACCTCGGCGCCTCGCACAACTACTTCGCCGTGCACGTGGACGACGTCCTCGCCGCGGACGACCGCTGGAACAGCGAGCTCAACTGCACGCCCGGCGACGTCGACTGCACGGACCCGGACGTCGAGGCCGACCCGATCCGGATGACGGCGGCGGACGTCGACCACGCCACCGACTGGCAGGACGAGCACGGCCTGACCCTCGACCTGGCGTACAACGCGGCCGGCGCCGTCGACCACCGCGAGCAGAACGGCGGCGCCGACGAGCTCACCGACCGGTTCCTCGCCGTCCGCGACGAGTTCCGCTGGATCAACCACACCTACTCGCACGCCTTCCTAGGCTGCAAGCAGGACACGAGCGTGGTGCCGTGGCGCTGCGCCACCACCGCCGGCGGCGCCGTCGACTGGGTGAGCCGCACCGAGATCTCCGACGAGATCGCCCTCAACCGCGTCTGGGGCGAGACCAACGGACTGCCCCTGGAGAACGACGAGCTGGTGACCGGTGAGCACTCCGGTCTCAAGGTGACCCCGCAGCAGCCCGAGGACAACCCGAACCTCGGCCCTGCCCTCACCGACAACGGCGTCACCTGGCTCGCCTCGGACAACTCCCGCGACCCAGGCCAGCGCCGGGTCGGCTCCGCCCTCACCGTCTCGCGCTACCCGATGAACGTCTTCTACAACGCGGGGCGCGCGGCCGAGCAGGTCGACGAGTACAACTGGATCTACACCAGCCGTGCCCAGGGCGGCAGCGGCATCTGCGAGGACAACCCGGCGACCTCCACCTGCCTGCCGGAACCGCTGGACACCGCCACCGGGTACACGGACCACATCGTCCCGCTGGAGACCCGCATCGCACTCGGGCACGTCCTCGGCAACGACCCCAGGCCGCACTTCATCCACCAGTCGAACCTGGCCGAGGAGCGCATCGCCTACCCGGTGCTCGACGGCGTCCTGACCGAGTACGCCGACCTGTTCGCCGACGACACCCCCGTGGTCAACCTGCGGCAGCGGGAGATCGGCGCCGAGCTGGAGCGGCGGGCCGCGTGGCAGGCCGCCGTCGACGCGGGCGAGGTCACCGCCTACCGCATCGGCACCACGGTCACCGTCGAGGCGCCCGACGGGCTGGCGACGCCCGCCACCATGCCGGCGGGCACGACCACGGGCACCGCCGCGTACGGCGACGCCTACGCCGGGCTGGTGTCCGCCTGGACGCCCGCGGCAGCCGAGCCGCTGACCCTCGCCCTGCCGTCGGCCCCGGCCGCGCCGCCCGCGGACCCCGCCGGTGCCTCCGCGCCCTCGACCACCGCACCGGACACCTCCGTGCCCGCCGGGGTGACCGAGCCGGTGCCGTACGCGCCGCAGGGCTGACCGCTCCGCATCCGTCACCGGGTTCCGGCCGCCGACCACGGCCGGGACCCGCGCCCTCCCCCACCACTCCCCACCGGCCCACAACGGCGGAGCACAACCATGCACGTTCTCCACGCCGCGCCCCGCTCCGGCGCGACGCGCGTCACCCTGCTCACCGAAGGAACGTATCCGCACAGTCATGGCGGCGTGAGCGTCTGGTGCGACCAGCTCGTCACCGGCATGCCCGACCTGGACTTCGACGTCGTCGCGGTGACCGGCACCGGCCGGGAGCCGGTCGTCTGGGACATCCCCGCGCAGGTCTCACGTGTGACCCCGGTTCCCATGTGGGGACCGGCGCCCGACGGACGCCCGCCCCGCGGACGCCGCGAGCGGCACCTCGCCGAGGTCCACGAGCAGTTCCTCACCGCCCTGCTCGACCCGGCCGCCGAGGACGGGTTCGGTCCCGCTCTGTACGGGCTCGCGGACGCGGCCGCCGCGGGCGAACTGAGCCCCTTCCTCCGCGGTGACCGGGCGCTCGGCGTCCTCTCCGCCGTCTGGAACCGCCCGGGGGTGGCGGCGCGCGCGGCGCGGCCCACCCTGCACGACGCCGTCACCGCCACCATGCTGCTGGAGCACGCCCTGCGCCCGCTGGCCGCGCCCCCGCCCGAGGAGGGGGTGGCGCACGCGGTCAGCGGTGGCGTCGCCGTCCTGCCGGGGCTCGTCGGACTGCGCCGGCACGGCGTTCCGCTGCTGCTGACGGAGCACGGCGTCTACCTGCGGGAGCGCTACCTCGGCTACCGCACCGCGCCCTACCGCTGGCCGGTCAAGGCGGTCGTCCTCGGCTTCTTCCGGCTGCTGGCGGAGGAGACCTACCGGCGGGCCGCCCTGGTCACGCCGGGCAACCGGTACAACCGGCTGTGGGAGGAGGAGGGCGGGGCCGACCCCCGGCTGATCCGTACCGTCTACAACGGCGTCGATCCCGCGGCGTTCCCGCCGGCCGGTCCCGAGCCGGAGGTGCCCACCCTGAGCTGGGCCGGCCGGGTCGACCCCATCAAGGACCTGGAGACGCTGATCCGCGCCTTCGCCGTCGTCCGGGAGAAGCTGCCCGAGGCGCGGCTGCGGCTCTTCGGCGGCACCCCGCGCGGCGGCGAGGCGTACCGGGAGCGGTGCGAGGCGCTGGCCGCCGAGCTGGGCCACGGCGACGCGGTGACGTTCGAGGGCCGGGTCGACGACATCAAGGACGCGTACGCGGCCGGGAACGTCGTGATGCTCTCCAGCATCAGCGAGGGCTTCCCGTTCACCCTGATCGAGGCCATGTCCTGCGGGCGGGCCACCGTCTCCACGGACGTGGGCGGGGTGCGGGAGGCCGTCGGCGACACCGGGCTGGTGGTCCCTCCGCGCGATCCGGCCGCCATGGCCGCCGCGGCGCTGGAACTGCTCGGCGACGCGGAGCGCCGGCGGCGGATGGGCGAGGCGGCGCGGCTGCGGGTGATCGAGCAGTTCACGCTGCGGCAGACCGTCGACGCCTTCCGCTCCATCTACCTGGAGCTGGCGGCGCGCGGCGAGGTCACGCCGGACGACGCGCCCGCCCCGGACGCCACGCCGGCCATGGACGACGTGGCGCTCACGACCCTGCGGAGCGTGGCCGGATGAGCGGGCCGCTGGCGCTGGAGCCCGACGGCAAGGGCAACGACACGCTCTCCCTGCGGCTGGCGGAGGAACGCACCCTCGCCCTGCGGACGGTGGACGAGCACGCCGCCCCCGAGCGCACCCTCGCCCTGCGGACGGTCGGCGCACCCGCCACGCCCGAGCACACCCTCGCCCTGCGGCTGCCGCGCCACGAGCAGCGCGAGGCGGTGGACCGGCTCGCCGCCGACCTGGCGGACCGGGCCGGGCCCGCCGTGCACCCGTACGAGATCGCCGCGCTGCTGGAGTCGGAGGGCCTGACCGGCGAGGCGATACGGGACGGTTACGGCCACAAGGACCTGTTCTCGCTCGCCGCCGCCGTGTACGACCGGGTGCCGCGCGCCTTCCCCGAGCCCACGACGCCGCCCGACCCGTGGCGGCCGGACCACGTGCGGTGCCTGCTGCGCGGGCTGCTGTTCGCGCTGCCCGGCCTCGCCCACCTCCTCACCGCGCGGCTCTGGCAGTCCGACGGCGGACCGGCCGCCCTGGTCGTGGCCGGACTCGTCTCCTGGGCCTGGGGCCAGGCGCTGGGCCACCGCGCGTACCTGCGGCTGGCCGCGGGGCGCCGGGAGGCGGGGCGCACGCTGCTCGCGGGGGCGCCCCTGGGTGCCGTGCTCGCCACGGCGGCCGGGACGCTGACCGCCGGGCCCGGCCTCGCGGCGGCCCTGTTCACGGCCGGGCAGTCGGTGTACCTCGCGTGCGCCGGAGTGCTGCTGGTCCTAGCCCGGGAACGGCTGCTGCTGGCGGCGCTCGGCCCGCTCGTCGCGGGCGCGGCGGTGCTGCCGTGGTGGGAGCCGGGAGCCCTGCTGCGGGTGGGGCTGCCGCTGCTGTCGCTGCTGGGCGTGGTCGCGGCGGCCGGCTGGGTGCTGCGCTCCACGCTCACCGCGGCGCCCGCCCCGAACGCCGTCCGGCCGCGCCCGCTGCTCTCCCTGCCGTACGGGCTGTTCGGCCTGGCCGCGGGGGTGCTGGTGCTGGTGCAGGGCCGCTGGGAGCCGTACGCGGTGATCGTGCTGACGGTGAGCATGGGGCCGGCCGAGTGGCTGCTGTACCGGTACCGCGGGCTGTCGGTGGCGGCCCTGAGGGCGACCTCCACCCTGTCCGGGTTCCGGCTCCGCTCCGCCGGCATCCTCGCCCTCTGCCTGCTCGCCTACCTCGCCCCCCTGCTGCCCGCCGCGCTGCTGACCGGCGCCGAGCCGGCCCCGCTGCTGCTGCTCGCGGCCGTGCTGTGGACCGCGCTGCTGCTCCAGGCGTTCGGCACGGCCTGGGTGCCCGCCGCGGTGTGTCTCGCCGCGGCCGGCGCGGCGGGCGCGCTCGCCCTGCTGCGTCCGCCACCCGATCCCGTCCTGCTCTCGCTGTGCTGCGGGGCGGCCGCCGTGGTCCTCGCCGGATGGGCCCTGCACACCCTGGGCCGGCCCTCCGCACACGCCTGACACCCGACACACCGACCACCTACCGGAAAGGACCACCGCGTTGAGTTCCGCACCGCTCGCCGCCGTCACCGGAGCCGAGGGCTTCATCGGCTCCCACCTCACCGAGGCGCTGGTCGCCTCCGGGCACCGGGTGAGGGCGATGGCCCAGTACAACTCCTTCTCCTCCTACGGCTGGCTGGAGACCCTGCCGAAGGACGTCCTCGACGAGGTCGAGATCGTCCTCGGCGACGTCCGCGACCCGGGCTCGGTCCGCGGCCTCGCCGAGGGCGCCGACTGCGTCTACCACCTGGCGGCCCTGATCGCGATCCCGTACTCGTACCGGGCGCCGCACAGTTACGTGGACACCAACGTCACCGGCACGCTCAACGTGCTGGAGGCGGTCCGC
The DNA here is from genome assembly GCF_034105845.1 of Streptomyces sp. CRN 30. NCBI lineage: Bacteria > Bacillati > Actinomycetota > Actinomycetes > Kitasatosporales > Streptomycetaceae > Streptomyces > Streptomyces sp. CRN 30. The sequence goes on from NZ_JAVRHI010000445.1 coordinate 16,490, forward strand.
GCGCTGGGCACGCCCCGGCTCGTGCACACCTCGACCAGCGAGACCTACGGCACCGCGCAGACCGTGCCGATCACCGAGGACCACCCCATCAACACCCAGTCGCCGTACGCCGCGTCGAAGGCGGGCGGGGACCGGCTGGCCGACAGCTACTACGCGAGCTTCGGCACCCCGGTGGTCACCCTGCGGCCGTTCAACACCTTCGGCCCCCGGCAGTCCATGCGGGCCGTGATCCCCACCGTCATCGGACAGCTCGCGGCCGGGACACGCACCATCACCCTGGGGGACCTGCGCCCCACCCGCGACTTCACCTACGTCAAGGACACCGCGCAGGCCTTCCTCGCGGTCGGCACGGCCGAGGCGGAGAAGGTCGTGGGCCGCACCCTCAACGCCGGGACCGGCGGCGAGATCTCGGTCGGCGACCTGGTGGCGCTGATCGGCAAGGTGATGGACACGGAGGTCGACGTCCGCGCGGACGCCGAGCGGGTGCGGCCCGCGAACTCCGAGGTGATGCGCCTCGTCGCGGACGCCGCCCGGCTCCGCGAACTCACCGGCTGGGCGCCCGCGCACAGCCTGGAGCAGGGCCTCGCGCACACCGTGGAGTTCTTCCGCGATCCGGCCAACCTCGCCCGCTACAAGACCGACATCTACAACATCTGAACGTCCCCGGCCTTCCGGAGAAACGTCACGTCACGGCACGGCACGGACATCACGTCACGTCAAGGCACGACCACACGTCCATGAAGGAGAGCCCATGCACGCAGTGATCCTGGCGGGAGGCAAGGGCGTCCGGCTGCGGCCCTACACCACCGCACTGCCCAAGCCGCTGGTGCCCATCGGCGACCAGCACGCCATCCTGGAGATCGTGCTGCGCCAGCTCGCGACGGCCGGCTTCACCAGCTGCACCCTCGCGATCGGTCATCTGGGGGAGATCATCCGCGCCTACGTGGGCGACGGTTCCCAGTGGGGCCTGACCATCGACTACGCCACCGAGGACAGCCCGCTCGGCACCATGGGCCCGCTGCTCACCATGCGGGAGCGGCTGCCGGAGGAGTTCCTGGTGATGAACGGCGACATCCTCACCGACCTCGACTACGCCGACGTCCTGCGGCACCACCGCGCCTCGGGCGCCCCGCTCACCATCGCCACCTACGCGCGCACGGTGAAGATCGACTTCGGGGTGCTGACCACCGACGACAGCAAGGTCGTCGGCTTCACCGAGAAGCCCAACCTGGACTACCGGGTCTCCATGGGCGTGTACGGGGTGAGCCGGGCCACGCTCGACAGCTACCCGGCCGGGCTGCCGCTGGGCTTCGACGAACTGGTCCTGGACCTGCTGCATGCCCAGAACCCGCCCCAGGCCTACGAGTTCGGCGGATACTGGCTGGACATCGGCCGCCCGGACGACTACGACCGGGCGAACGCCGAGTTCACCAGCCGCAAGTCCCTGCTGCTCAAGGGAGCCTGACCACCGTCATGCGCGTACTCGTCCTGGGCTACACCGGATACCTCGGCGGCCACGTCGTCGAGCACCTGCGCCTGCTGCCGGAGATCGGCGTCCTGCACGCCGGCCGGTCGGCACAGGCGCGGTTCGGCATCGACCTGGCCACCGCCGACACCGAGCGGCTGGCCGGAACCCTGGCGACGGCGGCCCCGGACGCAGTGATCAACTGCGCCGGGGCCGTCGGGGGCGACCCCGTCAGACTCGCCGAGGTGAACGCCCGGGGCACCGCGGTCCTGTGCGAGGCACTGCGGCAGGCGGCGCCCAAGGCCCGGCTCGTGCACCTGGGTTCGGCCGCCGAGTACGGACCGGGCGGCAAGGGGGTCAGGGTGACGGAGTCGGCGCCGACCCGTCCCCTGTCCCCGTACGGCGCGACCAAGCTCGCCGGCACCGTCACGGTGACCACGTCCGGGCTGGACGCCGTGGTGCTGCGGGTGGGCAACCCGGTCGGGCCCGGCGCGCCGCCGAGCGGTCTGCCGGGCCGGATCACGGGGATGCTGCGCGAGGCGGGCGGGGACCGGGAGGCGGTGCTGCGGCTCGGTGACCTGTCCGCCTACCGGGACTTCGTGGACGCCCGCGACGTCGCCCGCGCCGCGGTCCTCGCGGCGACCGCCTCCGGACCGCTGCCGCGGGTGCTCAACATCGGCGGCGGGCGGGCCGTCCGGGTCCGCGACCTGGTGCACCAGCTCGCCCGGATCGCCGGGTTCCAGGGGCGGATCGAGGAGGACGGCGGGGGCTCCGCGCGCTCGGGCGACGTCTCCTGGCAGTGCTCGGACATCACCGCGGCCCGGGAGGCCCTGCTGTGGCGGCCCTCGTACACGCTGGTGGCGTCGCTGGCCGCGCTGTGGTCGGCGTCGGCCTCCGCGGCGACGGCCCGGGCGGAGGGTGGCCCGGTCCGGTGAACCTCCTCGTGCCGCTGTACGTCCACCCCGCCGAGGACCCGGACGCCTGGCAGCGGCTGGTCCCGGCCGCGGACCGCTGTTACGGGGTGGTGGTGAACCCGGCGAGCGGTCCGGGCCGGGAACCCGACCCGGTGTACGCGGACGCCACCCGCGCGCTGCGCTCGGCCGGCGTCCGGCTGCTCGGCTACGTGGACACCGGCTACGGAGAGCGGTCCGCCGACGAGGTCGCGGCCGACGTCGTACGGCACCGCGACTGGTACGGGACCGACGGCTGCTTCCTCGACCGGGCGCCCTCCGGCACGGACCGGCTGGCCGCCTGCCGGAGACTGGTGAGACGGGTGCGACGCCTCGGCGCCGGGCCCGTCGTGCTCAATCCCGGTGTCCATCCGGCGCCGGGGTACGCGCGCGTGGCCGATCTCGTCGTCACCTTCGAGGGCCACTGGTCCACCTATGTGGCGGACGGTCACCGGCCGGACCGGACCGGGCGGCACGCGCCCGACCGGTTCTGCCACCTGGTCTACGGCGTCCCCGAGGCCCTGGTCCCCCTCGCCGTCCGGACCGCCCGGTCGCGCGGTGCGGCGGTGTGCGGCCCGGTCACCGGTGACCTGCCCAATCCATGGGCGCAGCCGACGCCCGCACTGGCGGGGACGGAGGGCTGAGGACGGATGGGTACGAGGACGGGGCGACGGGCGGCGCCGGTGTGCGCGGGGCTGGTGGCGGCCCTCATGACGGCGGCCGTCACGGGGTGCGCCGCGGACCGGGACGGTGACGCCGCCGGCGGCGGTCCCACCGGTGGCGGCCGGTGGCAGCCGCGGCCGGGGGTCGCCTGGCAGTGGCAGCTGGACGGAAGGGTCGACCCGTCCGTGGACGTCCCCGTCTACGACATCGACGGCTTCGAGAACACGGCCGCCGACGTGGCGGGTCTACACGCCGACGGCCGCAAGGTGATCTGTTACGTCAACGTGGGCGCGTGGGAGGACTTCCGGCCCGACGCGGACCACTTCCCCGAGTCCGTGCTGGGCGGGCCCAACGGCTGGGAGGGCGAGCGCTGGCTCGACATCCGCCGGACGTCGGTGCTGCGGCCGCTCATGGAGCGCCGCTTCGACATGTGCCGGGACAAGGGCTTCGACGCGGTGGAGCCCGACCTGGTGGAGGGGTACGCCGACGACACCGGGTTCCCGCTCACCGCGGACGACCAGCTCGCGTACAACCGGATGATCGCCGACATCGCCCATGAACGGGGGCTCGCCGTCGGCCTCAAGAACGACCTGGCGCAGATCCCCGAGCTCGTCGGCGACTTCGACTTCGCGGTCAACGAGGAGTGCGCCGAGTTCGCCGAGTGCGCGGAGCTGGAGCCGTTCGTCGCGGCCGGCAAGGCGGTGTTCCACGTCGAGTACCGGGAGCGGACCGAGGACTTCTGCGGCGAGGCGCGCGAGCTGCGGCTGTCGTCCATGCGCAAGAAGCTCGAGCTGGACGTGTGGCGGGACCCCTGCTGAGCGGCGGGTGCGCTCATCCGGCCCCCCACCGCGCCAGCCCGCGCAGGGCGGCGCCCCTCCCCCGGTCGGGCACCGTCCACAGCGTCTGGCCGCGGACGTGCCGGCGCTCCAGGAGGGCGTTGGCGGCGAGGAAACCGGTGGTCGCCGCGCGCTCCATGAGGGCGACCGGCAGATCCGTGCGCACCAGGTCGCCCGCCACCACCAGGCCGGGGTCCGGGGTCCGTACGGTGGGCCGGTCGGCGTGGCCGCCCACGGGGAACAGCGGGCAGTCGGCGCGCCACTCGTGCCGCTCGTCGACGACGCGCGCCTCGCGCGTCTCCGGGTACACCCGGTGCAACTGCTCCAGCAGGCGCTTCTGCTCGACGTCGCGCACCGCGCCGTCCGGCAGGGCGTACGCGTGCAGTTCGACCACCGAGCCGCCGGTGCGGGCCGACCAGCGGGCCGCCTCGCCCTCCCAGCGCTCCAGGACGCTGACGTTGTCCAGCGTGCCGTAACCGGCGGTACCGAGGAAGCCGGGCCGGTCGCGGGCGACCGGCCGGTCCAGCCACAGCCGGGAGACAAGGAACGGCGGGGCGTTGCGCAGCCGGGCGATCCGGGCCCGCCACGGGGCGTCGGCCAGCTGGGGGGAGCGGCCGACGAGCGCCCGCAGTCCGGCGGTGTCGAGGGCCAGGACCACGGTGTCGTGGCGGTGCGCCCCGTCCCCGGTGACGACGTCGAAGCCGCCGTCCGCGCGCGGGGAGACGGTCTCGACGGGGTCGCCGGTGCGCAGGTCGGCGCCGTGCCCCCGCAGGTAGCCGGCGAGGGGGTCCCACAGGGCCGTGGGGAAGGGCTCGTCCGGCACGTCGAAGAGCAGCCCCTCGGACGAGCCGAGGAAGTAGATGTGGAACATCAGCACCATCTCCGCCGCCGACAGTTCGCGCGGGTCGGCGAAGAAGCTGCGGGAGAACACCTCGAACGCCAGGTGCCGGGCGGCCTCCGGGAACCGGATCGTGTCCAGGAAGTCCCGGGCGCTGACGGTGTCCAGCCGCTCGTACACCTCCGGCACCCGGACGTCGAGCAGGGGCAGCGCGGCGACCGGGTCCATGCGCAGCAGGTCGCGGGCGCCGAAGGCGGGGCTCGACGCGACGAAGCCGAGCGCGCTCCAGGGCGGGGTGCGGGGCACGTGGCGGAAGCCGTCGCTCAGGCCGTTCGCGTGGCGCAGCGGGTAGTCGGGGAGGCCGGTGAGGCGGTCCAGGCCCGGGTCGGTACGGCGCAGCAGGCCACGGAGGTTGTAGTACTGGCGGAAGAACGCGTGGAAGCCGCGGCTCATCGTCACCGTGCTGCCGTCGGTGAGGGTCACGGGCCGGCCGGCCAGGCGCCCTCCGAGCACCGGCTCGCGTTCGTGGAGGGTCACCCGCACACCGCGCTCGGCGAGCGCCGTCGCGGCGGCCAGCCCCGCGATGCCGCCGCCGACGACGGCGGTGGTGGGCGGGGTGCCCAGCACCCGCTCCACCCCGGGCCGCGCGGG